>NZ_JAAALM010000929.1 GCF_009906395.1 Kineococcus indalonis | reverse complement strand
CCTCCCTACGGTCCCGGCGACCGGGGAGGTGCGGGTGGGACCAGGGACGCGGGCGGCCGTGCCGCCGCTGCCGCCGCTGCCGCCGCTGCCGCCGCTGTCGCCGCTGTCGCCGTCGGCGGCGGACGCCGCGGCGCGCGCGGCGCGGGGCACGGCCGGGCAGCTCGGCGGCGCCCGGGCCGACGTCGACGCCGCCGTCCACGGCCCGGGCGGCTGGTGGGGCGCGGCGCACGCCGGGTTCGGCGAGCTGGCCGCCGGCGTCCTGGACGACCTGGACCTGCTCACCCGCACCGCCGCCGCCGGGGCCGCCCTGCTGGAGCAGCACGCCCGCGACCTCGCGGTGCTCACCGGGCGCCTGCGCGCCGTCGAGGACGGCCTGGCCGACGCCGAGCGCCGCACCCGCGAGACCGGCGCCGACCTCGCCGCCGCCCAGGGGGCCTGGGCCGCGCTGGAGCTGTGGCACCGCAGCCGCGACGCCCTGCTGGCCGAGCACGACGAGCGCTCCGCCCGCCTCGCCGAGCGCCTGCTCGCGCTCGTCGCCGACGTGGCGCACCGCCCCCGCACCCCCGGCGAGCACGTCACCGACGCCGCCCGCGCGCTCGTCGCCGAGGGCGCCGCCGGTGCGTACGCGCTGGCCGGGTGGGCGTGGGACCCCCGCGGGTGGTGGGACGCCGCCCGCGCCGCGCCCGGCGGTGCGCTGGAGGCCCTGCTCGACCCCGCCGGCACCGCGGCCGACGCCCTGCACCTGCAGGACGCGCGCGACGGGCGCTGGGGCGCGGGCGGCGTCCCACCACCC
>NZ_JAAALM010000928.1 GCF_009906395.1 Kineococcus indalonis | reverse complement strand
GTCATGAGGTCGGTCCTCTGCGTTCGGAGGGGGGCCGGGGGCCCTTCGGACGGGCGCGAGGTGTCGCGGCCTGCGGCGGCGGGACAGCCGCTTGCTTGAAGCGGCAAACATTGCCTCTGCAAGCATCGCGGTGCTCCGCCACCCCGTCAACGGGGCCGCGCCGCGAGCGGTTCAGCGCTCCCGCCCACCCGTCGCGGGTCACGGGCGCGGCGGTGACGTGCGTAGGGTGTCGCCCCGGACCCGGTGCCCGCCGCGCCGCGCGAGGCCCCACGAAGCCCCACCAACCCCGGAGGACGACGGTGCGACGCGCGATCGCCTGGCTGCTGCTGCTGGCCGGTCTCGGCTGCGGCGCCGCCGGCGCCCTCGTGCTCACCGCCCTGGCCCCGCCGCCCACCCTCACGGTCCCCGCGGCGCCGGGCCCCGGCGCGGTCGCCGTCGTCACCGCCCCCGGCCTGCTGGACCTGAGCGGCCCCTCGGCCACCGTGCGGGCCCGCGCCGCCGGCGGCGCGGCCGTCTTCGTCGGCGTCGCCACCGCCGAGGACGCCCGGGCCTGGGTGGACGGCGCCGCCCGCACCGAGGTCACCGGCGTGACCGGCTCCCTCGACGAGCCGGCCGCCCGCACCCGCCGGGAGGGCTCCGGCCCCGCCGCCGACCCCCGCGCCGCCGACGTGTGGATCACCAGCGCCGACGGCGCCGGCGGCGCCCAGCTGACCTGGGACACCTCCACCGACGCCGCCCTGGCGGCCGCCGGCGGGGCCGTGGCCGTCGTCGCCACCGACGGCACCGCCCCCGCC
>NZ_JAAALM010000927.1 GCF_009906395.1 Kineococcus indalonis | reverse complement strand
GGGCGCGCGCGGGGCTCAGGCGTGGGCGCGCGGGACGCCCAGCAGCTCCAGCAGGTCCACGCGCATCGCGGCGAGCGTCGCGTCGCCGCGGTCGCGCGGGCGCGGCACCCGCACGTGCAGGTCGCGCACGACGTGCGCCCCGGCGCGCTCGCCGGAGGTGCCCAGCACCAGCACCCGGTCGGCCAGGTGCAGGGCCTCGTCGACGTCGTGCGTCACGAAGAGCACGGTCGCGCCCGTGCCGCGCTGCACCTCGTCGAGCAGGTCCTGCATCCTCAGGCGCGTCAGCGCGTCCAGCGCGGCGAACGGCTCGTCGAGCAGCAGCACGCCGGGGCGGCGCACCAGGGCCCGCGCGAGCGCGGCGCGCTGCGCCATGCCGCCGGAGACGCGGCGCGGGCGGTGGCCGGCGAAGCCCTCCAGGCCCACGGTGCGCAGCCAGTGCGCCACCTCCGCGCGGCCCCCGGCGCGCGCGGTCCCCGGCGGCAGGCCCAGCGCGACGTTGCCGGCGAGGTCCCGCCACGGCAGCAGGCGGGGTTCCTGGAACACCACGGCCGTGCGGGGGTGCACCCCGCGCACCGCCTCGCCGCCCACCTGCACGGCGCCGGCGGTGGGCGCGTCCAGCCCGGCCACCAGGCGCAGCAGGGTCGACTTGCCGCTGCCCGAGGCCCCCAGCAGGGCCACCGTGCTGCCCGGCGCCAGGTCCAGGTCGATCCCGGCCAGGACGTCGTGGACGCCGTCGGCGGTGGCGAAGGAGCGGCCCACGCCGCGCAGGGCGACGCCGGCGGCGTGGGCCGCTC
>NZ_JAAALM010000926.1 GCF_009906395.1 Kineococcus indalonis | reverse complement strand
GCTGCGCGAGGATCGGGGTGATGGCCCGCACCGACGACCCCGCCGCGCGCGAGGCGCCCCCGCGCCGCCCGCGGCGCCCGCTGCTGCCGGCGCGCCGTCCGCTGCCGCCGCGCACCGCGCGCGCCCTGCGGCGCCTGCTCGCCCTGGCCGGGGTGCTCGCCGTCGCCGCCGCCGGCGCCGCCGTCGGCTTCGCCCTGGCCCCCGGGCACGACACCTGGGTCGGGCCCCTGCAGACCGAGGTGCGCGTGCGCCCCAGCCTGCACCCGGGGGTGCGCATCGAGCTGCCCCCCGTCGGCGAGGTCGCCTTCGACACCCACCGCGCGCCCCTGGCGGTCACCGCGGGCATCGAGTCCGTGGACCTCGACGCCGCCGGCCGGCTGGTGCGCTCCCCGCAGCAGCTGCTCGGCCTGGAGCTCACCGCCCCCGACACCGTGCGCGCCGCCACCGTGCGCGCCGCCGCCTACAGCGCCGCCTGCGGCGTCGGCGGCGCCGTCCTGGCCGGCGCCGTCGTCTACCGCGCCCGCCGGCGCGCCCTGCAGACCGGCGCCACCTGCCTGGTGCTGCTGCTGGCCACCGGCGGTGCCACCGCCGCCACCCTCGACCCCGCCGCCCTGCAGCAGCCGCGCTTCACCGGCCTGCTCTCGCGCGCCCCCTACGTCGTCTCCAGCACCCAGGACGCCCTGCAGCGCCTGGAGTCCTACCGCAGCGGCCTGTCCGACATCGTGCGCAGCGTCAGCACGCTGTACGCCGTCAGCGGCAGCCTGCCCGTCCTGGGCGACGGGCAGGCTGCCGCTGAC
>NZ_JAAALM010000925.1 GCF_009906395.1 Kineococcus indalonis | reverse complement strand
TCCGTGGTGGGGTGCGGGTGGGGCCGGCGGTGCGCCGGCCAGCCGGAGGGGAGCCCTCGGCGCGGTGATCGGTGTGGTCGTCGGTGTGGTCGTCGGTGTGTCGTGCGGCGGCAGCAGTGGTCCTCGTGTAACGGGGGGCGGCCCCGCAGCGAAGTAGTGCTCGGGGTCACGGCCCGTACCCGGATCGTTGACTGCTGCACGCAACCAATGAGCACCAAGTTAGCAGCCCACGGACGAGCACGGGGGAGCGGAGCATGGCGGACGGGTCCGACGGGGTGGCGCGACCGGTGGCGGTGGCGTCCCGTCACCGCGCTGAGCCGTTCGGGCGCCGCTGCGCTACCGTTCCTGGTGACCCTACGTATCGGGAGAGTCACTCTGTGACGTTCAAGAACTGGACGTGCTCCACCACGCTGGCCCCCGAGCCGACGTCCTCGCGGACCGCGCGCCACCTCGTGGCCGACTGGTGCATCGCCGAGGGCATCATCGGCGACGTCGTCGACACCCTGCTGCTGCTGACCGCCGAGCTCGTCACCAACGCCGTCATCCACGGCCGCAGCGACGTCGTGCTCAGCCTGGGCCGCCACGGCTCGCGCGTGCGCGTGGGCGTCGCCGACGAGAACACCCGCCTGCCCCTGCGCCGCGAGCCCGACCCCGACGCCCTCGACGGGCGCGGCATGGCGCTGGTGGAGGCCCTCGCCGACGCCCACGGCGTCGACGTGGAGCCCTTCGGCAAGGTCGTCTGGTTCGACGTGACCACCCACCTGGCGCCCGTGCGCTCCGCGCGCGCCAGCGCCTGACC
>NZ_JAAALM010000924.1 GCF_009906395.1 Kineococcus indalonis | reverse complement strand
GCGACGTCCCGGGCGGGAGCGGGCCGCGCGCCGCACGTAGCGTGGGGGCCGTGCCGCCCTCCACGCCCCGCTCGGTGACCGCGCTGCTGCAGACCCTCGTCGCCGGCGACCCCACCGCCCCGCGCCTGACGTTCTACGGCGAGGGGTACGCCGGGACCGGCGAGCGCGTGGAGCTGTCCGCGCGGGTGCTGGCGAACTGGGTCGCCAAGACGGCGAACCTGCTGGAGGAGGAGTTCGACGCCGGCCCGGGCACCCGCGTGGCGCTGGACCTGCCGGCGCACTGGCGCACCCTGGTGTGGCAGCTGGCGGTGCTGTCCACCGGCGCGCACGCCCTGACCGGCGCGCACGCGGACGCCGACGTGCTCGTCTCCGCCGACGCCGGCGCCCTGGCCGCCGCGGGCGCCGGCGACCGGGTGGCCGTGTCCCTGGCGCCGCTGGCCACCTCGTTCGGCGCCCCGGTGCCCGCCGGCGCCCTGGACTACGCGCGCGTGGTCACCGGCTACGGCGACGTGCACGCCCCGGTGGCCGAGCCCGCGCCCGGCGACGGCGCGCTGGACTCCCTGGCGCACGGCTCGCTGCTGGCCGGGGCCGTCGCCGCCGGCGCCGCCTGGCCGGTGGGGGTGCGCCTGCTCACCGACGTCGGCCCCGCGGACGCGGTGCGCGGGCCGCTGGCGGCGTGGTGCCGCGGCGGCTCGGTCGTGCTCACCCCGGACCTGGCGGCGCTGCCGGAGGCGGTCGCCGCGCAGGAGCGGGTCGACGCGCGGCTGCCGCGCGGCTGAGCGCGCCACCCGCAGTGCCACCACC
>NZ_JAAALM010000923.1 GCF_009906395.1 Kineococcus indalonis | reverse complement strand
CCACCGCGCCGGCCGCCGTCGCGGCCACCTGCACCCCCTCGGCGCCGTCCTTGGCCAGCAGCCCCGGCACCGCCCGCGCCAGCGCGGTGGTGTCGCGCCCCTCGCCGGCCACCAGCTCCGGGTGCGCGGTCATCGCCGCGGCCACCCGGCCCTCCGGGGTGCCGGGCGCGGCCGCGGCGATCCGCGCCAGCGCCCGCGCCAGGCCCGCCAGGGACACCGCCACCAGCGGGGCGCCGCAGCCGTCGGCGGTGGGGTGGGTGGCGGGCTCCCCGCACAGCTGCGCGACCGTCTCCACCACGCGCCGCTGCAGGGGGTGGCCGGGGTCCAGGTAGCCGTCGGTGCCCCAGCCGGCGGCCCGGCACGTGGCCAGCATCGCGGCGTGCTTGCCGGAGCAGTTCTGCGCCAGCGCCTGCGGCCCGCGCCCGGCCGCCGTCCACGCCGCCCGCTCGGCCTCGCCGACCGGCAGGTCGGGGGTGTTGCGCAGGTCCTGCGGGCCCAGCCCGGCCAGCTCCAGCACCCGCAGCACCCGGCTCAGGTGCTCCGGCCCGCCGGAGTGGCTCGCGCACGCCAGCGCCAGCAGGTCCGGCGGCAGGTCCAGGCCGCTGCGCACCATCGCCACCGCCTGCAGGGGCTTCAGCGCCGAGCGCGGGTACACCGGGGAGGTGACGTCCCCGGCGGCGGCCAGCAGCGCCCCGCCGGGGCCGGCCACCGCCACCGAGCCGTGGTGCACGGACTCCACCAGGCCGCCGCGCGTCAGCGTCGCGACGGGCACGTGGGCGGGCGGCGGCGCGGGGGGGCCCGCCGGGGAG
>NZ_JAAALM010000922.1 GCF_009906395.1 Kineococcus indalonis | reverse complement strand
GCACGGGCCTGCTCCTGGTCCGCCTCGTCGCCGGCGCCCTGCTGCTCGTGCACGGCGTGCCCAAGCTGCTCGACCCCGCCGGCGCGACCGGGATGGCCGCCGGCCTCGGCGTGCCCGCCCCCGACGTCGCGGGCTGGCTGGTGATCCTCGGGGAGGTGGGCCTGGGCGCCCTGCTGCTGCTGGGGCTGCTCACCCGCCTCGCCGGCGGCCTGCTCGCCCTGCAGATGGCCGGGGTGTGGCTGCTCGTGCACGCCCCGCAGGGCTTCCTCGTCGAGGGTCAGGTCAACGGCGAGAACGCGCTGCTGCTCGGCGGCGTGGGCCTGCTGCTGCTGTTCACCGGCGCGGGCCGCTTCTCCCTGGACGGCGCCCGGCGGCGCTGAGCCCGGCGGGCCGGTCGCGCCGCGGGCGGCTCACTGCCCGCGGCCGGCCTCGCCCTGCGCGCGCTCCACCGCGGCCTCCAGCCGCTCCAGCTTGCCCGTCAGCTCGCCCTCGTGGCCGGGGCGCACGTCCGCCTTGAGCACCAGCGACACCCGCGGGCCGTGCCGGCCCACCGCCTCGCACGCGCGGCGCACCACGTCCATGCACTGCTCCCAGGTGCCCTCCACGGTGGTGAACATCGCGTCGGTGCGGTGCGGCAGGCCCGAGGAGCGCACCACCAGGACCGCGTCGGCGACGGCGGCGCTCACCGAGTCCGGGGCACCCCCCTCGGGCGCGGGGCCGCCGGACGGGGAGACGGAGAAGGCGACGAGCACGCCGCCCACGCTAGGCGCGCGGCCCGCCCGGCGTCCGAGGGGGGTGCCCCGGACTCGGTG
>NZ_JAAALM010000921.1 GCF_009906395.1 Kineococcus indalonis | reverse complement strand
TCCACCGCCCCCGGGCCCGCGGCGGGCCCGGGGGCGGTGGACGCGCTGGCCGCCGGGGCCACCTGCGTCGCGCCGCCCGCGCGGGGCCAGCCGGCCCAGGAGGCCACGCCCACCGCTCCCACCGCGGCCGCGGCCGCCGGCGCCGTCAGCAGCGCGCGGCGCCGCCGCAGCCGGCGGCGCCCGCCCCGGCTCGCCGCGCCCGCCAGGCCCTCGGGCGCCTCGACCCCCTGCACCGCGGCCGCCATCTCGCGCCGCAGCCGCTCCTCCAGCTCGTTCACCACCGGCTCATCTCCTCCTCGTCCGCACCCATGAGCTCGCGCAACCGGGCCAGCCCCTTGGCGGCCTGGCTCTTGACGGTGCCGCGCGAGACGTCCAGCTCGTCCGCGATCCGCTCCTCCGACCAGTCCTCGAAGTAGCGCAGCACGATGACCGCCCGCTGCCGCGGGGGCAGCAGGCGCAGCTGCGCCACCACGCCCGCGCGCGCCGCGCGGTCCACCGCCCCGTCGGCGACGGCGCGCTCGTGCCAGTCCTGCAGGGGCACCTCCCGCGGCCGGCGGCCCGCGCGGCGCCACCGGTCGGTGACGGCGCGGGTCATCGCGGTGCGGGCGTAGGCCTGCGGGTCCTGCACGGAGCGCCAGCGCACGTAGACGCGCTCCAGGACGTCCTGGAGCAGGTCCTCGGCGGCGGCGCGCTCGCCGGTGAGCAGCAGCGCGGTCCGCAGGAGCCGGCCACCGCTGGCGGTGACGAACTCCTCGAACGACCCCTCCACGGCTCCCCCTCACGTCGGCTGCTCACTGAGACGCCGCAGCGCCC
>NZ_JAAALM010000920.1 GCF_009906395.1 Kineococcus indalonis | reverse complement strand
CCCGCCGGTCCCGCCACCCCGACGGCTCAGGGGGTCCGCCCGCCCAGCGTCCCGGTGAGCGAGCGCACCGCGAAGCGCGCGAACAGCTCCTCGGCGTACCAGCCCTCCGCCGCGGTGCGGTCCATGACGTCCACGTGCGCGGCGCGCCGGTGCGCGAACCCCCGCAGCGCCTCCGTGGACTCCCACACCGAGAAGGTGCCCTGGTACCCCAGGGGCGCCTCCCCGACGCCCAGCGCGCAGCGCAGCCCCGGCACGCGCTGCAGGTCCGCCGACACCGGCGGCACCGCCCGCCAGAACGAGGCCGCCCGCCGCGGCCGTCCCCGCAGCCGCGCGCGGGTGATCGAGGCCACCGGCCCGGTGTGCGCCCGCGCCGCGCGCAGGTCCTCCCCGCCGAAGGGCTCGCGCCCTCCCCAGCGGCCCCGGCTGGTCAGCGGCTCCAGCTCCACCCGCAGCCGCTCGTGCGCCAGCCGCCGCCAGGCGCGCACCGTGGGGGAGCCCTCGAAGGCCGCCGCGTCCCCGGGCGAGGCCCAGGCCACCAGCACCGCCCAGTGCAGCGGGTCGGCGTCGCGCACCGTGAAGGTGCGCCCGTCGCCGGTGCCCAGCAGCTTCGCGAACCGCGCGCCGGGCGCGCGGGCCAGCAGCGGGCGGTCCAGCGCCATCCGCGCCAGCGCCGCGGGCACGGCGCGCGGGGCGACCCCCCACACGTCCAGGGTCACCAGGGCGGGGCGGTCGGCGCGGGGCTCCAGCACGCCGCGACGCTACGCGGGGCGCCCGGCGCCGCCCGACGCGGTCCCCGGCCCGGCCCCCGGCCCGGTC
>NZ_JAAALM010000091.1 GCF_009906395.1 Kineococcus indalonis | reverse complement strand
GCGGTGCTCCGAACGGGCGGTGGGCGGGCCCGGTCAGACCACCGAGTCCAGCCCGGCCTCCTTGGCGCGCTCGACGAGCTTCTTGACCTCCTGGGCGCGGGCGCGGGTGGTCACCAGCAGCGCGTCGGGGGTGTCCACGACCACGAGGTCGTCCACGCCCAGCAGGGCCACCACGCGGTCGTTGGCGGGCACGACGAGCCCGCCGGCGACCTGCTCGGTGATCACCAGGGCGGCGTCGCCGAGCACGCGCGGCTCGTCGACCTCGGCGGGCAGCAGCTCGGCCAGGGAGGAGAAGTCCCCCACGTCGTCCCAGCCGAAGGTGGCCGGCACGACGGCCACGCGGCCGGCCTCGGCGGCCGGCTCGGCCACGGCGTGGTCGATGGCGATGGAGGGCAGTGCGGGCCACTGCTCGGCCAGCACGGCGTCGCGCTGCGGGGTCTCCCAGGCGTCGGCGATGCGCTGCAGGCCGGCGTGCAGGGCCGGGACGTTCTCGGCGAGCAGCTCCAGCAGCACGTCGGCGCGGGCGACGAACATGCCGCCGTTCCAGCGGTAGTCGCCGGTGGACAGGTACGCGGAGGCGGTGCGCGCGTCGGGCTTCTCCTTGAACTGCAGCACCCGGCGGGCGTTGGGGGCGCCCTGCAGGCGCAGCCGCTTGCCCAGGCGGATGTAGCCGAAGCCGGTGGCCGGGTGGGAGGGCGCGATGCCGATGGTGACGACGAAGCCGCGGCGGGCGGTGACGACCGCCTCCTCCACGGAGGACTCGAAGTCGTCGCGGCCGGAGATGTTGTGGTCGGCGGCGAAGGAGCCGAGCACGGCGTCGGGGTCGCGGCGCACGAGCACGGCGGCGGCCAGGCCGATGGCGGCGGCGGAGTCGCGCTGGCACGGCTCGCGCAGGATGTTCTCCGGCGGCAGCTTGGGCAGCTGGGCGGCCACGGCGTCGGCGTGGGCGCGCCCGGTGACCACCAGGGTGCGCTCGGCCTCGGTCAGCGGCAGCAGCCGGTCCCAGGTGGACTGCAGCAGGGTGCGCCCGCGGCCGGTGAGGTCCAGCAGGAACTTGGGCCGGTGGCTGCGCGAGAGCGGCCACAGCCGGGTGCCGGCGCCCCCGGCGGGCACGACGGCGTGGAAGTCCGACAGGTCGATCGTGGCGTCCTCGAGGTCGTCCGCCGACCAGGGCGCGGCGCCCGCCGGGCCGCCCGCCGGGACGCCGCCCGGCACCCCCTGGTCCACGCCGCCGTGGTCGTTCCCGCCCTGCTCCTGCACGCCTGACCCCTCCCGTCCGCCCGCACGTCGGGGCGAACCTACCGGTAGGGGTGCGGCCACCGGGAGTGTCCGCGGGGGCGCACCCCGCCGGAGGAGGTGAGGTGAGGGGGTCCTGACCTGCTCGGAGCAGCGCGCCCGCTCACCGTGAGTCATTCGTCACAAAACCTCCCCACCGGCCTCCGGGGGCGCGGCGGGTCGGGGGTGCGCGCCTACGATGGACGTCGGACGCCGCCACCCGAGCGCCGGAGCCCGGGAGGACCCGGCGTCGGACGAACTCGAGGAGGACGCCGGTGGCCACGAGCCTCACCCCGCCGCCGCAGGGGGCCAAGACCAGGATCAAGCCGCCGGGGACCCTGTACCGCGGCCGCGAGGGCATGTGGTCCTGGGTCATGCACCGCATCTCGGGCGTGCTGATCTTCTTCTTCCTCTTCGTGCACGTGCTCGACACGGCGACCGTGCGCATCTCCCCCGAGGTCTACGACGGCGTGATCGCGCAGTACAAGAACCCCGTCATGGGCCTGGGCGAGTCCGGCCTGGTCGGCGCCGTGGTCTTCCACGCCCTCAACGGCGTGCGGATCATCCTCGTCGACTTCTGGGGCAAGGGCACCCGGCACCAGCGGGCGATGTTCTGGACCGTGGTGGGCCTGTGGGTCGCGATCATGGTGCCCTTCCTCGTCCGCCACCTGACCATCGTCTTCACCCACTGAGGCGGCCCGCGATGAGCGCACCCGAGCAGACCCCCGGCGCCGACTACTCGCCCGCCCTGGAGGCCCCCCGCTCCCCGTACCGGCGCAACCGCTCCACGCGCACCAACTGGGAGCTGTACGGCTGGCTGTTCATGCGGATGTCGGGGCTGGCCCTGATCGTCCTGGTGTTCGGCCACCTGTTCGTGAACCTCATGACCGGCGAGGGCATCCACCAGGTCGACTGGGGGTTCGTCGCCGGCAAGTGGGCCAGCCCGTTCTGGCAGACGTGGGACCTGCTGATGCTGTGGCTGGCGATGCTGCACGGCGCCAACGGCGTGCGCACCGTCATCAACGACTACGCCGAGCGCGACGCCACCCGGTTCTGGCTGAAGATGGCCCTGTACCTGGCGACCGTCGTCGTGATCGTCGTCGGCACGCTGGTGATCTTCACGTTCGACCCGTGCTCGTCCCCCGCCCACCAGTTCTCGTTCTGCGCGCCCGTCGACGACGTGCCGACCGTCACCAGCCCCGGCAGCTGACCGGCGAGCGATCCGAGGAGACACCATGCAGACGCACCAGTTCGACGTCGTCATCGTCGGGGCGGGCGGCGCAGGCATGCGCGCAGCGCTCGAGGCGGGCCAGCGCGCCCGCACCGCCGTGCTCACCAAGCTCTACCCGACGCGCTCGCACACCGGCGCGGCCCAGGGCGGCATGTGCGCCGCCCTGGCGAACGTCGAGGAGGACAACTGGGAGTGGCACACCTTCGACACCGTCAAGGGCGGCGACTACCTCGTCGACCAGGACGCGGCCGAGGTGATGTGCAAGGAGGCCATCGACGCGGTCCTGGACCTCGAGAAGATGGGCCTGCCCTTCAACCGCACCCCCGAGGGCAGGATCGACCAGCGCCGCTTCGGCGGGCACACCCGCGACCACGGCAAGGCGCCCGTGCGCCGCTCCTGCTTCGCCGCGGACCGCACCGGCCACATGATCCTGCAGACCCTCTACCAGCAGTGCGTCAAGCACGAGGTGGAGTTCTTCAACGAGTTCTACGTGCTGGACCTGCTGCTGGTCCCGGCCGGCGAGGCGCTGACCGGCGACGAGATCGAGGGCGCCGTCGACCAGCCGGCGCTGCAGACCCCGCCGAGCATCGGCGTGCCCGGCGACAAGCGCGTCGCCGGCGTCGTGGCCTACGAGCTCGCCACCGGCGAGATCCACGTCTTCCAGGCCAAGTCCGTCGTGCTCGCCACCGGTGGCGCCGGCAAGGTCTTCAAGACGACCTCCAACGCGCACACCCTCACCGGCGACGGCATGGGCATCGCCTACCGCCGCGGGATCCCGCTGGAGGACATGGAGTTCTTCCAGTTCCACCCGACGGGCCTGGCGGGGCTGGGCATCCTGCTGTCCGAGGCCGCGCGCGGCGAGGGCGGCATCCTGCGCAACGCCGACGGCGAGCGGTTCATGGAGCGCTACGCCCCCACCATCAAGGACCTCGCGCCGCGCGACATCGTCGCCCGCTCGATGGCCAACGAGGTGCGCGAGGGGCGCGGGGCCGGCCCGAACAAGGACTACGTCCTGCTCGACCTGACCCACCTGGAGCCGGCGCACATCGACGCCAAGCTGCCGGACATCACCGAGTTCGCCCGCACCTACCTCGGCGTGGAGCCCTACACCGAGCCGGTGCCGGTGTACCCGACCGCACACTACGCCATGGGCGGGGTCCCCACGAACGTGCAGGCGGAGGTCCTCTCCGACAACACCCACGTCGTGCCGGGCCTGTACGCCGCCGGCGAGGTGGCGTGCGTGTCGGTGCACGGCTCCAACCGCCTGGGCACCAACTCGCTGCTGGACATCAACGTCTTCGGCCGCCGCGCCGGCATCGCCGCCGCGGAGTACGCCACGAAGGCGCAGTGGGTGGCGCTGCCGGCGCAGCCCGAGAGCGCCGTGGTGGCGCAGCTGACCGAGCTGCGCGACCGACCCGCCGGCTCCGAGCGCATCGCCGCGATCCGCGCGGAGCTGCAGGAGACGATGGACGCCAACGCCCAGGTGTTCCGCACCGAGGCCACCCTCAAGCAGGCCCTCACCGACATCGAGCGGCTCAAGGAGCGCTACGCGCGCGCCGCCGTCCAGGACAAGGGCAAGCGGTTCAACCTGGACCTGCTCGAGGCCCTGGAGCTCGGCTTCCTGCTCGACCTCGCCGAGGTGATGTGCATCGGCGCGCTGGAGCGCAAGGAGTCGCGCGGCGGGCACTTCCGCGAGGACTACCCCAACCGCGACGACGTGAACTTCATGCGGCACACGATGGTGTACCGCGACACCGGAGCCGACGGTCGACAGACCACGCGCCTGGACTTCAAGCCCGTCGTCCAGACGCGGTACCAGCCGATGGAGCGCAAGTACTGATGTCCACCACCGAACAGGGTCCCCTCGAGACCAACGCCGCCGCCGGTCCCGCGAAGTCCTCGCGGGCCGCGTCGCAGCACAGCGGCGGCGCGCAGCCGCGCGAGGGCGGCAACATCGGCAGCACCGGCGAGGTGCCCAGCTTCGAGGTCACCGTGCGCATCCGCCGGTACGACCCGGAGCGCGACTCCGAGCCGCACTGGGAGGACTACCGCCTCACCATGCACGGCACGGACCGCGTGCTGGACGCGCTGCACAAGGTGAAGTGGGAGCAGGACGGCGCCCTGACGTTCCGCCGCTCCTGCGCCCACGGCGTGTGCGGCTCGGACGCGATGCGCATCAACGGCCGCAACCGCCTGGCGTGCAAGACGCTGCTGAAGGACCTCAACATCGACAAGCCCATCCTCATCGAGCCCATCAAGGGGCTGCCGGTGGAGAAGGACCTCATCGTCGACATGGAGCCCTTCTTCGCCGCCTACCGCGAGGTGATGCCGTTCCTGATCACCAAGGGCGCCGAGCCGACCCGCGAGCGCATCCAGTCCCAGGCCGACCGCGAGCGCTTCGACGACACCACCAAGTGCATCCTGTGCGCGGCGTGCACGTCGAGCTGCCCGGTGTTCTGGAACGACGGGCAGTACTTCGGCCCGGCGGCCATCGTCAACGCCCACCGGTTCATCTTCGACAGCCGCGACTCCGGCTCCGAGCTGCGCCTGGAGATCCTCAACGACAAGGAGGGCGTGTGGCGCTGCCGCACGACCTTCAACTGCTCGGAGGCGTGCCCGCGCGGCATCCAGGTGACCAAGGCGATCGCCGAGGTCAAGCAGGCCCTCATCACCCGCAAGGTCTGAGCCGGGCGCCGCTGCCGGCGCCCCCTCCCCCGGCCCGTCCCGCTCGCGCAGCGGGGCGGGCCGTCGCGCGCGGCGCCCGCCTGGGTCAGGATGGCCCTCGTGCGCCACCAGGACCGCTACCTGCAGATCAGCCGTGTCCTGTACCGGCACGGCCTGGGCTACTTCGTGCACGCCCTCGGGCTGGAGCGGTGGGTGCGCCCGGGCAGCCGCTCGGCGGCCCCCGCGCAGCCGGAGGAGCAGCACACCGTCGCCGTGCACGTGCGCCTGGTGCTGGAGGAGCTGGGCCCCACGGCGGTGAAGCTGGGCCAGATCCTCTCCACGCGCCCGGACCTGCTCAACCCGGCGTTCCAGCGGGAGCTGGAGAAGCTGCAGGACCGCGCCTCCCCCGTGCCGGCGGACGCGATCCGCGCGGCGGTGCGCGAGGAGCTGGGCGCGGACCCGGAGAAGGTCTTCGCCCGCTTCGACACCGTGCCGCTGGCCAGCGCCTCCATCGGCCAGGCCCACGCGGCCACCCTGGCCGACGGCAGCGAGGTGGTCGTCAAGGTGCGCCGGCCCGGGGTGGTCGAGGAGGTCGAGGCGGACCTGGAGATCCTGCGGGCCCTGGCGGCGCGCGCCGCGCACCGCTGGTCGGCCGCGGCGGACTACGACGTGGTGGGGCTGACCGCCGACTTCGCCGACACCCTGCGCGCGGAGCTGGACTACCTGCAGGAGGGGCACAACGCCGAGCGCTTCGCCCGCAACTTCGCCGGCGACCCCGACCTGCACGTGCCCGAGGTGCGCTGGGACACCACCACCTCGCGCGTCATCACGCTGGAGCGCCTGCGCGGCACGAAGATCAGCGACCTGCAGGCGCTGGACGAGGCGGGCATCGACCGCAGCGCGCTGGCCGCGCGCGCCACGCGGCTGCTGGCCGACATGGTCTTCGAGCACGGCTTCTTCCACGCCGACCCGCACCCGGGCAACTTCCTCATCGAGCCCGGCGGGCGCATCGGCCTGCTCGACTACGGCATGGTCGGCGAGGTCGACGAGCGCACCCGCCGGCAGCTGGCGGCCCTGTTCGCCGCCTTCGAGCGGCGCGACCCGGCGCGCATCGCGGCCGCCTTCACCGACATCGGCGTCACCAAGCAGCGCGTGGACCGCGGCCGGCTGGCCGCCGACGCCGGCTACCTGCTCAGCCGCTACGAGGGCCTGCCGCTGGGCAGGGTGCGCATCGGCGACGTGGTGCGCGACGTGCTGGAGATGCTGCGCCGGCACCACCTGGCGCTGCCGCGCAACCTCGCGCTGGTCGTCAAGATGATCGTCATGACCGAGGGGCTGGGCTCCACCCTGGACCCCGGCTTCCAGATCGGCACCGTGCTGGGCCCGTACGCCCGGCGCCTGGTGGTGGGGCACCTGGACCCGGTGGCGATCGCGCGCCGGCTGCGCCAGGCGGGCGTGGACGCCGCCTCGCTGGGCGTGGAGCTGCCCGGGCAGCTGGGGCGGCTGCTGGACGCGCTGGACCGCGACGGGGTCTCGGTGTCGGTGCGCACCGACGAGCTGGACCCGCTGGTGGCGCGGGTGGAGCGCATCGGCAACCGGCTGGTGGTGGCGCTGGTGGCGGCCGCCGGCATCGAGGCGCTGGCGGTGCTGGCCTCCACCGACCCGCAGCGGCTGAAGCCGTACGAGACGAAGGTGGCCGCGCTGGGCGTGGCGGCGGTGGGCTCGCTGACGGCGTACCTGGGCTGGACCGCCCGCGGCCACCGCCGCCGCCGCTGAGCGGGCGGGGCGCACCGCGCCGCCGCCCGCTCAGCGGCCGTCAGCTGAAGCTGGCCTGCACCACGCGCTGCCCGCCGGGGCGGGCCGAGCGCGAGCGGCGCAGGTCGCGCACGACGAACCCGCGGGTGATGAAGCGGTCGGTGCCGTCGAAGCGCGGCGCGAACGGCGAGCGGCCGTGCATGGCGCGCAGGTTGTCCAGGAAGAGCACGTCACCGGCCTGCAGCACCACCGCGCTGCGGTGGGCGACGTACACCTCCAGCACCCGCTGCAGCAGCGCCTGCGCGCGGGCGGTGATGCCGTGCATGAGGTCCTGGTCCACCAGCAGCACCGGGTCCTCGGGGTCGCCGGACAGGATCGGGAAGGGCCCGCGCACCTCGCGGGTGTCCAGGAAGTCGGCGAAGGACTCGTCGACGAGGGTGGTCCACAGCGGCCGGTGCAGCTCCAGCAGGTCCTCGGCCTCGAAGTGCGCGGCGAGCTCGGCGCCGCGGAAGGCGTAGGTGGCGGCGTCGGCGTCGCCGCGCAGGCAGCCGAGCACGACGTAGTCGGGGCGCAGCGCGGAGAAGCACTGCTCGGTGTGCGCCTCCAGCTCGACCCGGGAGCCCTGCGACTGCTGGGTGGCGGCCAGGCGGCGGTTGGGGACCATGTCCTGCAGCAGGTGCCCGTGCGCCTCGGCGGCGTAGCCCAGCACGTGGCCCAGGGCGTGGCTGAGGACGGCCTGCTGCCGGCCCAGGAGGGTCGCGCCGCCCAGGCCGCCGGCGTTGTCCGCCGGGGTGGGCGGCAGCTCGCCGGTCTCCAGGCCGCGCAGCACCAGGACCCCGGAGTCGGAGCCGTCCCGCTCGAACTCCCACAGGCGCTCCACGACGGCGGCGGGCACCTCGCGCACCAGGGCGCGCGCCTGCCGGCAGAACCGCTCCGGCTCGTGCACGGGGTGGGCGGTGACCCGCTCGCCGAGGGCGGCGAGCTGCTCGCGCTCGGCGGGGCCCACCTCGCGGAGGGTCGGGACCGCGGTGGGGGGGCGCAGGGGGGCGGACGCGGACACGGACGGACCTCCGATCGACGGTGAACTCGGTCCTGCGCACGCTAGCGCGGCGGGACTGGGCAGTCTGCCCCTCCGACGGACCCGTGTGCGGCAGAGTGCCGACCCGCCCGGCGCGGACCGGCGCGGACCGGCGCTGACCGGCGCTCAGGCGAAGGGCGCCACCGGCACGCCGGCGTCCTGCAGCGCCGCGCGCACCCGCCGCGCGATCCCCACCGCCCCGGGGGTGTCGCCGTGCACGCAGATCGACTCCGCGGCCACCGGCACGACCGCGCCGTCCACGGCCACCACCTCCCCGGCGGTGGCCAGGCGCACGCAGCGGCGGGCGACCTCCTCGGGGTCGTGCAGCACGGCGCCGGGCTGCGAGCGGGGCACCAGCGTCCCGGCCGGGGTGTACGCGCGGTCGGCGAACGCCTCGGCGACGGTGCGCAGCCCCGCGGCGGCGGCCAGCTCCAGCGACCGCGAGCCGGGCAGGCCCAGCAGGGGCAGCGCCGGGTCGTAGCGGCGCACGGCCTCGACGACGGCGGCGGCCTGCGCCTCGTGGTGGACGACCGCGTTGTACAGGGCGCCGTGGGGCTTGACGTAGGCGACCCGCGTGCCGGCGACGCGGGCGAAGGCCTCCAGGGCGCCGAGCTGGTACAGCACGTCGTCGACGAGCTCGGCGGGGTCCACGTCGATGAAGCGGCGGCCGAAGCCCGGCAGGTCGCGGTAGCCGACCTGGGCGCCCACGACGACCCCGCGGGCGGCGGCCAGGTCGCAGGTGCGGCGCAGGACCGTGGGGTCCCCGGCGTGGAAGCCGCACGCCACGTTCGCGCTGGTCACCACCTCCAGCAGGGCCTCGTCGTCGCCGAGGGTCCAGCGGCTGAAGCTCTCGCCGAGGTCGGAGTTCAGGTCCACGCTCGCGGTGCTCCGCACGGGGTTCAGCTCCAGACCGTTCCGAGGGTGGACAGCGAGCGGTAGGCCAGGAACAGGGTCACCAGCCACGCCAGCAGGCCGATCCCGATGAGCCAGCGGGGGTAGCGGTAGCCGCCCAGCAGGTCGCGCCGGCGCAGCGCCACCCACAGGACCACGACGAGCCCGATGGGCAGGATCAGCCCGTTGAACGCCCCGGCGAACACGAGCAGCCCCACGGGGGCCGCGCCGGCCAGGACGAAGAACGCGGCGGAGACGACGATGAACAGCACCGTCAGGGCGTTGCGCACGCGCACCGGCGTGGAGGAGCCGGTGAGGAAGGTGACGGAGGTGTACGAGGCGCCGATCACCGAGGTGAGCGCGGCGGCCCACAGGATGACGCCGAACACCCGCAGCCCCACCTGGCCGGCAGCGGCCTGGAACGCCGAGGCGGCCGGGTTCTCCGCCGCGAGCGCCGTGCCGCCGGCGACGACGCCGAGCACGGCCAGGAACAGCAGCGCCCGCATGACGGCGGTGACGAGGATGCCGCTGACCGAGCCGCGGCTGATGCTGCGCAGGTTCTGCGGCCCCGTCACGCCGGCGTCCACCAGGCGGTGGGCGCCGGCGTAGGTGATGTACCCGCCGACGGTCCCGCCGATGAGGGTCGTGATGGCCAGCGGGTCGATCGTCCCCGGCGCCACGACGTTGCGCAGCGCGGCGCCGACGGGCGGGTCGGAGACGACCGCCACGTAGGCCGTCATCGCGATCATCACCAGGCCCAGGACGACGACGATGCGGTCCAGGGCGGCCCCGGCGGCCCGGCTGAGGAAGATCGCCACCGCGAGCAGCGCCGACAGGGCCGCTCCCCAGCGGGTGTCCAGGCCGAGCAGCGCGTCCAGCCCCAGCCCGGCGCCGGCGACGTTGCCGATGTTGAACACCAGGCCGCCCAGGACCACCAGGGCGGTGAGCACCCAGCCGACACCGGGCAGCACGCGGTTGCCGAGCTCCTGCGCGCGCAACCCCGAGACCCCGATGACGCGCCAGACGTTCAGCTGCAGCGCGATGTCGACGAGGATGCTCACCACGATGGCGAACGCGAACGCCGCGCCCAGCTGCGCGGTGAACGTCGTGGTCTGGGTGATGAAACCGGGCCCGATGGCGCTGGTGGCCATGAGGAACATGGCGCCGACCAGGGCGCGGGAGGTCTTCGGGGGCCGCTCGGCGCGCGCGGCGGGGGTGGTGCTG
>NZ_JAAALM010000919.1 GCF_009906395.1 Kineococcus indalonis | reverse complement strand
GGGCGCGGCGCCGCCCCCGGCCCGCGCCGCGGCGAGGAGCCGGCGGCCTCAGCGCCCGCGCAGGTGGACGACGTCCGCGGCGGCCAGGCCCGTCCGGGCGCCGCCTGAGGCGCGCACCACGAGCCGGCCGTCGGCGTCGACGTCCTCGGCCTCGCCGTCCAGGACGTCCCCGCCGGGCAGGTGGGCGCGCACGGGCTCGCCGAGGGTGAGGCACGCGGCGCGGTAGGCGGCCGCGGTGGCCGCCGGGTCGGCGGCCCACTCGTCCAGGCGCTCGCGCAGGGCCCGCAGGTAGCGGCGCAGCACGGTGTCGCGGTCGGTGCTGCGCGCCCCGGCCAGCGCCAGGGAGGTCGGCGCCACCGGCACCGCGCCCGCCGCGGGCTCCAGCGGCGGCGGCGCGGGCAGCTCCCCGTCGGTCTGGGTGACGTTCACGCCCGCGCCGAGCACGACGGCGTCGCCGGCGGCCTCGGCGAGCACCCCGCAGACCTTGCCCGCCCGGCCGGGGCCGCGCACGAGCACGTCGTTGGGCCACTTCAGGCCCGCGTCCACCCCCAGGCCCGCCAGGGCGTCCACGACCGCCACGCCGGTCAGCAGCGGCAGCCACGACCAGCGCTCGCGCGCGGCGGCGGGACGCACCAGCACCGACACGGCCAGGCCCGCGCGCGGCGGCGTGCTCCAGCTGCGGCCCAGCCGCCCGCGCCCGGCGCCCTGGTGCTCGGCGACCAGGACGGTGCCGTCGGCGACGTCCTCGCGGACGCTGCGCTCGAGCAGGTCGGCGTTGGTGGAGCCGGTGGAGGCCACCACGTCCAGGGCCGCCCACC
>NZ_JAAALM010000918.1 GCF_009906395.1 Kineococcus indalonis | reverse complement strand
CTCCTGGACCGCACCCCCGCGGCGGCCCCGCCGGGCGGGGGTGCGCGAGGATGCGGCCCGCCCGGGAGCGGCCCGGGGCGCGGCGACGGGAGGGCCCGGTGGGCACGAGCACGACGGCGGCGGCGGGGACGACGTTCCTGCTGGCCCGGCACGGGGCGACCGCGCACACCGCGCAGGGGCGCCTGAGCGGGTGCACGGGCGCGAACCCGCCGCTGTCGCGGGTGGGCCGGGAGCAGGCGCGCCGGCTGGCCGCGGCGCTGCGCGCGGCCGGCGGGGCGGACGTGCTGGCGTGCAGCCCGGTGCTGCGGGCGCGGCAGACCGCCGAGGAGGTCGCCGCCGTCCTGGACCTGCCGCTGCGCGTGGAGGACGACCTGCGCGAGATCGACTTCGGCGACTGGGAGGGCCTGACGCCCGCGGAGGTGGACCGCCGCTGGCCGGGCGAGCAGGCGGCGTGGCGGCGGCAGAGCGAGCAGGCCCCGCCCGGCGGGGAGTCGGTGGAGGCCGTCGGGGACCGGGTGGCGCGGGTGCGCGAGCGGCTGGCCGCCGAGCACCCGGGCGCGCGGGTGCTGCTGGTCAGCCACATGTACCCCGTGAAGCTGACGGTCGTGGACGCGCTGGCGGTGCCGCGGGTGGTCATGCACCGGATGCACGTGGACCCCACGGGCCTGGGCGAGGTGCGGGCGCTGCCGCCGGGCGACCCGCGCGGGCCGTGGCTGGTGCTGCGGCACAACGACGCCGCGCACCTGCGCGACGCGCCGCAGCGGGTCGCGCCCGGGACCGCTCCCCCGCCGGCCCCCTGAGGGCCGGTCCTCGGGGGG
>NZ_JAAALM010000917.1 GCF_009906395.1 Kineococcus indalonis | reverse complement strand
GACCGCGACGGCCCCCGCGGTGACCGCGACGGCCCCCGCCGATCCGGTCCCCGACGCACCGGTCCCCGCGCGCGGGCTGCGCGCCCGCACCGAGGCGCGCAGCCGGGCTGGCGGTCGCCGCGGGCGCGGCCGCGGTGCTGGCCGGGGCCGCGCTGACGGCCACCGCGACGTGGCTGATCGTCACCGCCGCGGACCGCCCGCCGGTGCTGACGCTGTCGGTGGCGGCGGTGGTGGTGCGCGCCAGCGCCACGGCCCGCCCGCTGCTGGTGCTCGCCGAGCGCCTCCTGTCCCACGACGCGGCCCTGGCCCGGCTGGGGCGGCGGCGCGCGGCGGTGGTGGCGGCCCTGGTGCCGCGCCTGCCCGGGCCGCTGACGCGCCGGCGCGCCGGCGGCTCCGGCGACCTGCTCGTGCAGCTCGTGCAGGACGTCGACGCGCGCGTGGACGCCCTGCTGCGCTGGCGCCACCCGGTGGCGGTGGCGGTGCCGGCGCTGGCCGCGGCGCTGGTGGCCGCCGCGGCGGTGGACCCGGCGCTGGCGCTGGCGGCGCTGCCGGGCCTGGCGCTGGCGGGGCTGGCCGCTCCCCTGGCCGCCGGGTGGGCCGAGCGGCGCGCCGAGGCCCACCGCGACGACGTCGCGGCGCTGGCGCAGGCGGCCTCCGAGGGCGCCGCGGGCGTGGAGGACCTGCTCAGCGTCGGCGCCGAGGACCCGCTGGAGCCGCTGCACCGCAGCGTGTCCCGCCTGGCCGCCGGGGAGCGTCGCCGCGCCCGCGCGGCGGCGGCGACGGCGGCGCTGCAGAGCGCCGGCGCGGGCCTGGCCGTGCT
>NZ_JAAALM010000916.1 GCF_009906395.1 Kineococcus indalonis | reverse complement strand
GGTACGGGCCCACCGTCAGGCCCATCGCCGCCCCGCCCCACAGCGCCGCCGCCGGGCGCCGGAAGAAGACGGCGTTGCCGAGGGTGGAGCCCAGCCACGTCCAGCCCAGCAGCCACGCCGGCACCGCCTGCGGCACCTCGCGCTCGCGCTCCTCCGGCAGCGCCGCGTGCAGCACGGCGCAGATGGCGGTGGCCGTCAGCAGCCAGCCGGCGTAGTTGCCGACCGGGATGCCCGGCAGGCCAGGCAGGTGCGGGTGCGGGGACTCGAAGCTCCAGTGCCCCGCCGCCGTCATCTGCGGGTCCAGGAAGAGGTCCCAGCTGGCCAGCGTCCACGCCGCCGCGCCCACGACCGCCGCGTGGCGCCACCGCCCGCGCGGGGCCAGCCGGCGGCCCAGCTGCACGGCGGGCCAGGCCACCATCGTCCACGCCAGCGGCACCACCACGGGCACGTCCAGCACCTGCGGGCCCAGCGTGCCCGCGTAGCGGTACCGCCCGAACGGCCGGCCGGTGCGGGTGCCCACGGCCTCCGCCAGCAGCCCCAGCCCCCCGGCCGCCGCCAGCGCCGTCGCGGCGCCGCGCACGCCCCCGCGGCGGCCCGCGTCGGCCACCGAGGCCGCGCAGAAGACGCCCACCGAGCCGATCGTGGTGCACCGCAGCGCCTCGCCGCGCAGCAGCGGGTGCGCCACCTGCGTCAGGACCGCGGCACCGGTGAGCGCGCCGGCCAGGGCCGGCGCGAGTCTGGAGAGCACCTCGCCACTGTAGGGAGGGGTGCGGGCGGCGCCGCCCGCGGGAGGGCGCGCCCAGCGGCGGGGCCAGGACCGCGACC
>NZ_JAAALM010000915.1 GCF_009906395.1 Kineococcus indalonis | reverse complement strand
CTCCGGGGCGGCCCCCGAGGCCGCCCCGGAGGCCGCCCCGGAGGGGGCGCCGGCCGCGTCCAGGGCGCGGCGCAGGCGCAGGGCGGTGATGGCGCCCAGCTCGCGGCGCAGCACGGCGCGCTCGGTGGCCGGGTCGTTGCCCAGGCGCGAGCGCAGCACGGCCAGCAGCTCCTCGGCGCTGCGCCCGGAGGCGCACACCAGGTACACGTGGCCGAAGCGGGCCTCGTAGGCGCGGTTGCCCTCGGCGAGGGCGTCCAGGACGGCGGGGTCGGCGGCCAGCGCGGCGGCCTGCTCGCGGCGCGAGGCGGCCCCCGCGGGGCGCTCGCCGATGCGCGGGTGGGCGGCGAGCGCGACGTCGACGTCGTCCTCGCCGGTGGCGGCGAGCTCCTCGGCGGCGGCGGCGAGCAGCGCCTCGCCGGTGCCGAAGGGCCGGCGGGCCGCGACGCGCCCGGCCCACGCGGGGGCGTCGCAGCAGGAGAGCAGCAGGGCGCGGAACTCCTCCTCGCCCACCGCGTCGAGCACCGCGGCGCCCTCGCGCCCGTCCTGGCCCTGCGTGCCGTCCACCCGCGTCCCCCTCGTGCTGCCGGGCGGCCAGTGTGGGCGCGTGCGCGGGCGCGGCGCACCCACCGGTCCTCCAGGGTTCGGCGGTGCGCGGGCGCGCGGTGCTGGCGGAACCTCCAAACGGCCCCCGGAGCGCAACACCGGTGAAACCGCGCGGAAACACCGGCGCCCGCAGGCACCCGCGGGCACCCCGGTCACCCACCTCCTGCCGCCACCCCCTGCCGTGGTCGAGGACGTGGCCACGTCCTCGACCACGGCAGGGGGTG
>NZ_JAAALM010000914.1 GCF_009906395.1 Kineococcus indalonis | reverse complement strand
AGGTGGGGGCGGGGTCCGGCACGCGGGAAGTGTGCCCGACCGCCGGCGGTGCGCCGAGGCCCGGCGTGCGCGCCGGGGCGGGGCTGCCTAGGTTCGGGGCCGTGCACGTCGCGATCGCCGGGGCCCACGGCAAGGTGGCCCGCCTGCTCACCCGCCTGCTCACCGAGCGCGGCGACGAGGTGACGGGGCTGGTGCGCGACCCCGGCCACGTCGCCGACGTCACCGCCGACGGCGCGCGCGCCGTCGTGGTGGACCTGGAGGCGGCGGGCGCCGCCGAGGTCGCCGGCGCGGTGCGCGGGGCCGACGCGGTGGTGTTCGCCGCGGGCGCCGGCCCGGGCAGCGGCGCCGCCCGCAAGGACACCGTGGACCGCGCCGCGGCGGTGCTGCTGGCCGACGCCGCCGAGCTGGCGGGGGTGCGCGGCTACCTGCTGGTCTCCTCCTTCGGCGTGGACGCCGTGCGCGGCGGGGCGACGCCCGAGGGCGTGGACGAGGTGTTCGTCGCCTACCTGCGCGCCAAGCTGGCCGCGGAGGAGGAGCTGCTGGCCCGGGCCGCGAGCGGCCGGCTGCACGTGACGGTGCTGCGCCCGGGCGGCCTGACCGACGAGCCGCCCACCGGCCGCGTGCACCTGGAGCGCTCCGTGGAGCGCGGCAGCGTGCCGCGCGCGGACGTGGCCGCGGTGTGCGTGGAGCTGCTGGACGCGGCCGCCTCGGTGCCGGTGGGCGGGCGCCTGCTGGAGCTGGTGGGCGGCGAGGAGCCGGCCGGGGACGCCGTGGCGCGCGTGGCCGCCCACGACGGCGGCGCCGCCGGCTGAGCCGCGCCACCGGGCGCGCGCCACGGC
>NZ_JAAALM010000913.1 GCF_009906395.1 Kineococcus indalonis | reverse complement strand
CACCCGCCCCGGCGCGCAGCTGCTGTCCGTGGAGGCGCTGGCCCGCTGGCGCCACCCCGAGCTCGGCCCCGTCGACCCCGGCACCTTCATCGAGGTCGCCGAGCGCGCCAACCTCGTCCCGCTGCTGGACGCCCACGTGCTGCGCGTGGCGTGCCGCGACCTGGCCGCCTGGCGCGCCGACGCCGCCGCCGCCGACCTGCCCCACGTGCCGCGCCGGGTCGCCGTCAACGTCTCCGCCGTGTCGCTGTCCGCGGACGGCTTCGCCGAGGGCGTGCGCCGCACCGTCGCCGCCGCCGGCCTGCAGCTGGACGACGTGTGCCTGGAGGTCACCGAGACCGCCCTGGCCAGCGACCTGCGCGCCTGCCGCGCCGTGCTGGAGGAGCTGCGCCGCGACGGGGCCCGCGTGGCCATCGACGACTTCGGCACCGGCTACTCCTCGCTGTCGTACCTGGTGGACCTGCCCGCCGACCACCTGAAGGTGGACCGCTCCTTCGTGCGCGACCTGCGCGGCGCGCGCGGCACCTCCGGCGACCTGCGCGGTGGACCCGCGCGCGCCGTGGCCGCCGCCGTGGTCTCGCTGGCGCGCACCCTCGGCCTCGACGTGGTCGCCGAGGGGGTGGAGACCCTGGAGCAGAACGCCGTGCTGGTGGAGCTGGGCTGCGAGGCCGTGCAGGGCTACCTGTACGCGCGGCCCATGAGCCGCGACGACCTGTGGGACCTCCTCGTCGGCGGCGGCGTCCTGGAACCCGACCCGCCCGCCGCCGGGCTGCCCTCCCCGAGGCAGGTGACCGCGTGATCCTGCCCCGCCGCCGCGGCGGCGGGGCAGGATCACGCGGTCA
>NZ_JAAALM010000912.1 GCF_009906395.1 Kineococcus indalonis | reverse complement strand
GGGGGCGGGTGCGCATCGACGCCTCCGGCTCCAGCCAGTTCGTCTCGGCCCTGCTGCTGGTGGGGGCGCGCTGCCGCGACGGGCTGGAGGTCGTGCACGAGGGCCCGGAGCTGCCCAGCGCCCCGCACGTGCGGATGACCGTGGAGGTGCTGCGCGACGCGGGTGTCGTCGTGGACGACTCGGTGCCGGGCCGCTGGGCCGTGGAGCCCGGGGAGGTCAACGCCCTGGACGTGCACGTGGAGCCGGACCTGTCCAACGCCGGGCCGTTCCTGGCCGCGGCCGCGGTGGCCGGCGGGCGGGTGCGGGTGCCGGGCTGGCCGCAGTCGACCACCCAGGCCGGGGACCTGCTGCGCGACGTGCTGGACCAGATGGGCGCCGAGGTGGCCCTGGACCGCGACGGGCTGCTGGTGCAGGGCACCGGCGAGCTGTACGGGCTGGACCTGGACCTGCGCGAGGCCGGGGAGCTGGCGCCGGTGATCACGGCGCTGGCGGCGCTGGCCTCCACGCCCACGCGGCTGCGCGGCATCGCCCACCTGCGCGGGCACGAGACGGACCGCCTCAAGGCCCTGGTCACCGAGGTCAACGCCCTGGGCGGGGACGCCGAGGAGACCGCCGACGGGCTGCTGCTGCGCCCGCGCCCGTTGCACGGCGGGGTCTTCCGCACCTACGCCGACCACCGCATGGCCACCGCGGCCGCCGTGATCGGCCTGGCCGTGGACGGGGTGCTCGTGGAGGACGTGGCCACGACCGGCAAGACGCTGCCGGGCTTCCCCGGCATGTGGACGGCGATGCTGGGCGGCCCGCGCAGCGGCGGCGGGGCGGGGGTGCGGCGGTGAGGTG
>NZ_JAAALM010000911.1 GCF_009906395.1 Kineococcus indalonis | reverse complement strand
CCCCCACCGCCTCCGCCGCCCCCCCGCGCGCCGTCGTCGTGCCGTGCGGGGCGGTGCTCACCACCAGCGTGCGCCTGGCGGCCGACGTCACCTGCCCCGGCGGCAGCGGCACCGTCGGCGTCACCCTGGCCGCCGACGGGATCGAGCTGAACCTCAACGGCCACGCCCTCACCGGTCCCGGCGTGCGCTTCGGCACCACCGGCGTGCGGGTCGCCGCCCGCGACGTCGTCGTGCGCGGCGGCACCGTGCGCGGCTGGAGCAGCGGGGTCTCCGCCGGCCGGGAGGTCGACGCCCCCGACGAGCCGGTGCCCGGGCGCGGGACCGTGCGCGCGGCGCGCGTGGAGGGCAACACCGTCGGGGTGGACGCCCTCGTCGGCGGCGACCTCACCGTGCGCGGCTCCCGGCTGGCCGGCAACGGCCGCGGCGGGTTCGCGTACGTGGGGGGCCGGCTGCGGGTGGAGACCTCCACCGTCGAGGGCAACGACGTCGGCCTGGCCGCGTTCTCCAACGCCGACGGCGGGTTCGTCGTGCGCGACAGCCTCGTGCGCGGCAACCGCGGGGCGGGCATCGCCTGCGACCCCGACGGCGACTTCGACGTCAACGGCACCACCGTGCAGCGCAACGGCACCGGCCTGGCGGTCTCCCTGTGCAGCGGCCGGGTGGAGGGCTCGCGGTTCCTCTGGAACGGCCGGCACCTGGACACCTACCTCGTCGAGGGCGACGTCGTGACGCTGGCCTGCACCACCTTCACCCGCGACGGCGGCCCGGTGCCCCTGCCCGTGCAGCCGTGCGCCCCGGCGCCCTGACGACCCCGCCCCCGAGAACCGCCCGAGAACCCGGACC
>NZ_JAAALM010000910.1 GCF_009906395.1 Kineococcus indalonis | reverse complement strand
GGGCGGGCGCGGGGTGCTCATGGGCGGGGTGCCGGGCGTGCGCGGCGCGGACGTGGTGGTGATCGGCGCGGGCGTGTCGGGGCAGAACGCCGCGCGCATCGCGCTGGGGATGGGCGCGGAGGTGACCGTGCTGGACCTGTCGATCCCGAAGCTGCGCGAGGTCGACGCCCGCTTCGGCGGGGCGGTGCGCACCGTCACCTCCAACGCCTTCGAGCTGGCCCGCGCGGTGCGCAGCGCGGACCTGGTGGTCGGCGCGGTCCTCGTGCCCGGCGCCCGGGCGCCGAAGCTGGTGAGCGACGAGCTGGTGGCGCAGATGCGCCCCGGCTCGGTGCTGGTGGACATCGCGGTCGACCAGGGCGGCTGCTTCGAGTCCACCCGGCCCACCACGCACGACGACCCGACGTTCCCCGTGCACGGCTCGCTGTTCTACTGCGTGGCGAACATGCCCGGCGCGGTGCCGCACACCTCCACGTACGCGCTGACGAACGCGACCCTGCCGTACGTGGTGCGCCTGGCCGACCGCGGCTGGCGGGCGGCGCTGGCCGGCGACGCGGCCCTGGCGCGCGGGTTGTCCACCCACGCCGGGCGGCTGACCAGCGCGGAGGTCGGCGCCGCCCACGTCCTGCCCTCCAGCACGGTCGCGGAGGTCCTGGGCGCCTGAGGCGGGAGCGCCGGGAACGGCCGTGTGAACGGGCGGCGCGGCGAGCGCGCCGTGGGGCTGCTGGGTGGTACCTGTGCGGGGCCGGGTCGCTGACCGCGGCACCGGCGGCCCCGCGGGGTCGCCGGAACCCCCCAGGAACAGGAGTCCCCCGCGTGAGGAAGACGCTCACGGCCCTGGCCGCCGCGC
>NZ_JAAALM010000090.1 GCF_009906395.1 Kineococcus indalonis | reverse complement strand
CAGCAGCCGCAGGCCGCGGGCGGGGTCGGTGAACCCCGCCCGCGGCCAGCTGCGCGGTGGCGCTGGTGCGGCGCCCGGGCGCGGTGCTCACAGCAGGGGCAGGTAGCGCTGCAGCTCGAACGGGGTGACCTGCGCGCGGTACTCGGCCCACTCGGCGGCTCGGTCGCCCTGGGCGACCACCTCGTGCGCCACCCCGGGCACTGGACGGCGCTGGTGCCCGCCTCCGCCCCCGACCCCGGTGAGCTGCGCGCCGAGCTGCTGAGCGCGGTGGGCGCCGACCCCGCGGCGGCGGTGCCCGTCGCCGAGCCCGCCGCCGCGGGCACCGCCGGCGCCGAGGCGCTGCGGGTGGCCTACCGCCGCCGCCTGGTGGGCCTGGCCGGGCGCGACCTGGCCGCCGCCGACCCCACCGCCGTGCTGCACGAGACCTCCGCCGAGCTGGCCGACCTGGCCTCCGCCGCGCTGGAGACCGCCCTGGCGCTGGCGCGCGCCGAGGTGCCCGGCGGCGGGGCCGAGTGCCGCCTGGCCGTCATCGGCATGGGCAAGACCGGCGGGCGGGAGCTGAACTACCTCTCCGACGTCGACGTCGTCTACGTCGCCGAGCCCGCCGAGGGCGCCGCGGAGGACGCCGCGCTGCGCACCGGCGCCAAGCTGGCCGCCGCGCTGCAGCGCATCTGCTCCGCGCCCACCGCCGAGGGATCGCTGTGGGAGGTCGACGCCGCCCTGCGGCCGGAGGGCAAGCAGGGCCCGCTGGTGCGCACCCTGGCCAGCCACGTGGAGTACTACCGGCGCTGGGCCAAGACGTGGGAGTTCCAGGCGCTGCTCAAGGCCCGCCCCGTCGCCGGCGACCTCGCCCTGGGCCGCGACTACGTGCGCGGCATCGCGCCGATGGTGTGGAGCGCCGGCGAGCGCGAGGGCTTCGTGGAGGACGTGCAGTCCATGCGCCGGCGCGTGGAGTCGCTCATCCCCTCCAAGGAGGCCGAGCGCCAGCTCAAGCTGGGCAGCGGCGGGCTGCGCGACGTGGAGTTCTCCATCCAGCTGCTGCAGATGGTGCACGGGCGCACCGACGAGCGGCTGCGCCGCAGCGCCAACACCCTGGAGGCCCTGGACGCCCTGGCCGCCTACGGCTACGTCGGCCGCCACGACGCCGGCGAGCTGGACCGCGACTACCGGCTGCTGCGATCGCTGGAGCACCGCATCCAGCTGCACCGGCTGCGCCGCACCCACGTGCTGCCCACCGCCGAGGCGGACCTGCGCCGCCTGGGCCGCTCCCTGGGGCTGCGCGGGGACCCCGTCGCCGGCCTGGAGGACGTCTGGCGCGGCACGCGCCGCGACGTGCGCCGGCTGCACGAGAAGCTCTTCTACCGCCCGCTGCTGAGCGCGGTGGCGCGGCTGTCCTCCGCCGAGGCGCGCCTGGACGCCCAGCTCAGCCCCGAGGCCGCCCGCGCCCGCCTGGCCGCCCTCGGCTACCGCGACCCCGCCGGCGCGCTGCGCCACCTGGAGGCCCTCACCTCCGGCGTCAGCCGCCGCGCCAGCATCCAGCGCACCCTGCTGCCGGTGCTGCTGGGCTGGTTCGCCGACGGCGCCGACCCCGACGCGGGGCTGCTGGCGTACCGGCGGGTGTCCGAGGCCCTCGCCGGCACCCAGTGGTACCTGACGATGCTGCGCGACTCCGGCGCCGCCGCCGAGCGCCTCGCCTCGGTCCTGTCGGCCGCGCGGCTGCCGGTGGACCTGCTGATGAAGAGCCCCGAGGCGGTCGCCGTCTTCGCCGACGACGAGCGGCTGGCGCCCTACGACGTCTCCGAGGTCATCGCCGACGCCGCCGCGGCGGCCGCCCGCCGCGCCGAGCCGTCCACCGCCGTGCAGGCCGCCCGCGGGGTGCGCCGGCGCGAGCTGTTCCGCACCGTCGTCGCCGACCTCGTCGGCGCCCGCGACCTCGCCGGGGTGGGCCGGGCCCTGGCCGACGCCGACCAGGCCGTGCTCGACGTGGCGCTGCGGGTCAGCGCGCAGGCCGTCGCCCGGCGCACCGGCGCGCCGCTGCCCACCCGCCTGCTCGTGGTGGGCATGGGACGCCTCGGCGGCGCGGAGACCGGCTACGGCAGCGACGCCGACGTGCTGTTCGTGCACGCCCCGCTCCCGGGGGCCGCCGAGACGGAGGCCCAGCGCGCCGCCACCGACGTCGTCGCCGAGCTGCGCCGCCAGCTGGGCGCGCCCGGCCCGGAACCGGCGCTGGAGGTGGACGCCGACCTGCGCCCGGAGGGGCGCAACGGCCCGCTGGTGCGCTCGCTGTCCAGCTACCGCGCCTACTACGAGCGCTGGTCGCAGGCGTGGGAGGCGCAGGCCCTGCTGCGCGCGCGCCCGGTGGCCGGCGACGCCGACCTGGGCGAGGAGTTCCTGGCGATGGTGGACCCGCTGCGCTGGCCCGCCGGGGGGATCTCCGAGGCCGACGTGCGCGAGGTGCGCCGCGTCAAGGCCCGCGTGGAGGCCGAGCGCCTGCCGCGCGGGGCGGACCCGCTGCGCCACCTCAAGCTCGGCCGCGGCGGCACCTCGGACGTGGAGTGGACCGCGCAGCTGCTGCAGCTGCGCCACGCCGGCGAGCACGAGGCGCTGCGCACCACCTCCACCGTGGGCGCGCTGAACGGCGCGGTGCGCGCCGGGGTGCTCGACGCCGCCGACGCCGACGTCCTCGTGGGGGCCTGGACGCTGGCCTCGCGCGCGCGCAACGCGGTGGCGCTGTGGCGCGGCAAGCCCGGGGACTCCCTGCCCACCCAGGTGCGCGACCTCGACGGCGTCGCCCGCCTGTTCGGCTTCGAGCCGGGGTCGGCGGCGGAGTTCGAGGAGCTGTACCTGCGCACCACCCGCCGCTGCCGCGGCGTCGTCGAGCGCGTCTTCTACGGCCGCTGACCCGGGCGCCGGCACGGCACCCCGCACGGCGCCCCGCACGGCGCCCCGCACGGCCGCATGATCCGCGGTGACCGGGGGTAGGGGGCCCCGTGGCGCCGCTGCCGCGGTGCTCCGCCACCCACAGGAGGGACCGGACGTGAGCGAGAACCCCGACCAGGACATCGAGCTGGAGGACGTCGGCAGCGGCGAGGCGGCGAAGCGCGCCGGGCAGGCCCCCACCGCCACCGGCGTCGACGACCCCGAGCGCTCGTCGCGCAACACCGCCGCCGGCAGCGGCTCGGAGCCGGGTGACGGGCCGGTCGAGCCCGCCGCCGACCAGGACGTGGACACCGCGGCGAGCATCGAGCCGCACAACGAGGGCCGCGCCTGACCCCCGGGTGTCCCGGTGCCCGCGACGGGCGCCGGGACACCGCCGGCTCAGCCGGTGAGCGGGTCTCAGCCCGCGCGCAGCAGCGGCACCACGTCGGCGGTGAACTGCGACAGGAACCGGGACTGGTCGTGCCCGGGGGCGTGGAAGACCAGGTGGGTGAAGCCCGCGTCGACGTACCCCTGCACCGCGGAGGCCACCTCGCCCGGGTCGGAGGCCACGATCCAGCGCTTGGCGACCTGCTCGATCGGCAGCTCGTCGGCCAGCCGCGCCATCTCCACCGGGTCGTGCACGGAGGCCTTCTGGTCCGGCGTCAGCGACAGCGGCGCCCAGAACCGGCAGTTCTCCAGCGCCCGCTCGGGGTCCTCGTCGAAGGACACCTTGATCTCGATGGTGCGGTCGATGGCCGCCGCCTCGCGCCCGGAGGCGGCCAGGCCCTCCTCCAGCGCCGGCAGCAGCGTCTCCCGGTACAGGTCCATGCCCTTGCCGGAGGTGCAGATGTACCCGTCGCCGGCGCGGCCGGCGTACTTGGTCACCCCCGGTCCACCACCGGCGACGTAGATCGGCACCGGCACCTCGGGGCGGTCGTACACCGTGGCGTCGTGCAGGCGGTAGTACTCGCCCTCGAAGGTGACGCGCTCGCCCTCCCACAGCGCCCTGATCAGCCGCACCGACTCGCGCAGCCGCGCGAAGCGCTCCCTGGCCTCGGGGAAGTCCACGCCCACGGCCGTCTCGTTCAGCGCCTCACCGGTGCCGATGCCCAGGATGACCCGGCCCGGGGCCAGGCAGCCCAGCGTGGCGAACGCCTGCGCGATCACCGCGGGGTTGTAGCGCAGCGTGGGGGTCAGCACGCTGGTGCCCAGCTGCACCCGCGAGGTGCGCGCGGCCACCCACGGCAGCCACGTCAGCGCCGCCGGGGCGTGCCCGTCCACGTGCCGCCACGGCTGGAAGTGGTCGGAGATCCACACCGAGTCCAGGCCGCACTCCTCGGCCTGCACCGCGAAGTCCGCCAGCTGCGCGGGGTCGAACTGCTCCGCCGACGCCTTGTACCCCAGCCTCAGCGCCTGCCCGTGCGTGTCCACCGTCTGCGTCACCGCGCCCCGCCTCTCGTCCGTCGCGTCGCCGTCAACCTAACCCCCGCCCCGGCGCCGGTCCCGGCGCGGGGTGCTCAGGAGGGCGCGCCGGAGCTGCCGGCCTCGTCCTCGCGCACGTCGAGCAGGGTGCCGATGCGGGTCCTGGTCAGCAGGAAGCGCACCACGGGCGTGGGGTGCAGCAGCACCACCGGCTGGTGCGCGGCCCGCGAGGCCAGCCGCGCGAGGAACCCCACGCCGGTGGAGTCCATGAAGGCGACGTCGCGCACGTCCACGACCACCGGCCGCTGGCGGGCCAGCACGGCCGCGCACGCCGTGGACAGCTCGGCCGACAGCGTGGCGTCGACCTCGCCCGACAGCAGGACCCGGGTCTCGTCGACGTCGGCGATGACGACGACGCGCTCCACGCCAGCGACCCTAGGCGAGCCCGCGGTGCCGCGCGAGGTGAGCAGCCCCCGCGCGGCACCGCCGCGCCCGGGACGGCGGGAGCCGCCGCCGGTGACCCGCCCCGGCGGTGCGGGGGCGGGTCACCGACGACGGCTCCCGGTGCGGCTGCGGGCCGGCGGCCCGCACCCGTCAGATGTCGAAGTACATCTCGAACTCGTGCGGGTGCGGCCGCAGGCGGATCGGGTCGACCTCGTTGGTGCGCTTGTAGTCGATCCAGGTCTCGATCAGGTCGGAGGTGAACACACCGCCGTCGAGGAGGTACTCGTGGTCCTCCTCGAGCTTGTCGAGGACGTCGGGCAGCGAGTACGGGACCGTCTTGATGTTCGCGTGCTCCTCGGGCGGGAGCTCGTAGAGGTCCTTGTCGATCGGGTCGGCCGGCTCGATGCGGTTCTTGATGCCGTCCAGGCCCGCCATCAGCTGCGCCGAGAACGCCAGGTACGGGTTCGCCGACGGGTCCGGCACGCGGAACTCCAGGCGCTTGGCCTTGGGGTTGTTGCCCGTGATCGGGATGCGGATGCACGCGGAGCGGTTGCGCGCCGAGTACACCAGGTTCACCGGGGCCTCGAAGCCCGGCACCAGGCGGTGGTAGGAGTTCACCGTCGGGTTGGTGAACGCCAGCAGCGACGGGGCGTGGTGCAGCAGGCCGCCGATGTACCAGCGGGCCAGGTCCGACAGGCCGCCGTAGCCCTTCTCGTCGTAGAAGAGCGGCGAGCCGTCCTTCCACAGCGACTGGTGGCAGTGCATGCCCGAGCCGTTGTCGCCGAACAGGGGCTTCGGCATGAAGGTGACCGTGCGGCCGTTGCGCCAGGCCACGTTCTTGATGACGTACTTGAAGAGCAGCAGCTGGTCGGCCGCGTTCTTCAGGGTGTCGAACCGGTAGTTGATCTCGGCCTGGCCGGCGGTGCCGACCTCGTGGTGCGAGCGCTCCACCTTCAGGCCGGCCTTCTCCAGCTCCACGACCATCTCGTCGCGCAGGTCGGCGAAGTGGTCGATCGGCGGGACGGGGAAGTAGCCGCCCTTGTACCGCGTCTTGTAGCCGCGGTTGCCGCCCTCCTCCGCGCGCCCGGTGTTCCAGGCCGCCTCGATGGAGTCGATGTGGTAGTACGACTCGCGCTGGTTGGTCTCGAACCGCACGTCGTCGAAGATGTAGAACTCGGCCTCGGCGCCGAAGAAGACGGTGTCGGCGATGCCGGTCGTCTTCAGGTGCGCCTCGGCCTTGGCCGCGATGTTGCGCGGGTCGCGGCTGTAGGGCTCGTCCGTGAACGGGTCCACGATCGAGTGGTTGATCACCAGGGTCTTCTCGGCCCGGAACGGGTCGAGGAAGGCGGAGGTCGGGTCCGCGATGAGCTTCATGTCCGACTCGTGGATCGCCTGGAAGCCGCGGATCGAGGACCCGTCGAACATCTGGCCCTCGGTCAGGGCGTCGGCGTCCAACGAGGCGGCCGGCACGTTGAAGTGCTGCATGACGCCCGGAAGGTCGCAGAAGCGGATGTCGACGAACTTGACGTCCTCGTCCTTGATGTACTTCAGGACCTCTTCGGAGTTGCTGAACATCCAACCTCCATGCGCGGAACCGGCCCGGCTGTCGAGCCGCCGTGGACGGGCCGACGGTAGGGGGGCGCCGTTTCGCCCCCGTGTCGCGGGTGTTTCGGCCACGTTACCGAGGTGTCCACGACGGGGACAGGGGTGGTCCGCCGGAGCGCGCCCGCGCGGCGCTTAGGGTGGCGCCGTGAGCGACAGGCCGCCCCGCAGCGCAGCGCCCGGCCCCTCGGGCGCCGACGACGGGCACCCGGTGCCCGGGGTGCGCCTGGGCCTGCCCGCCACCGGCAGCGGCTCCGCGGCCGGCTGGCCGCGCCGCGTCGCCGGCCTGGCCGTCGACTGGGCCCTGGCCACCCTCATCGGCCGCTTCCTCCTGGGCGAGGCGCTGGGCCGCGACCTCGCGCCGCTGGCCGTGCTGCTCGTCATGCACTGGCTGCTCGTCTCCACGCTGGGCATGACCATCGGGCACGCCGTCGCCGGCACGGCGGTGCGCCGCCTGGACGCGCCGCGCCCCGTCGGCTTCGCCCGCGGCGCCCTGCGCGCGGTGCTGCTCGTGCTGGTCCTGCCCGCCGTCGTCTTCGACGCCGACCGGCGCGGGCTGCACGACAAGGCCGCCGGCACCGTCGTCGTGCGACGGTGACCGGCGGCCTGGTCCAGCAGCGGGTCGAGCGAGCGGGTCGAGCGGCGGGCTCGGCGGCCCGCGGGCTCAGCGCCCGCGCATGGCCCGGCGGTCCGGGCGGGCGCGCATCGGGTCCACGCCCTGCGGCACCGGCGGGCGCACCCCGCCCAGCGCGCGCAGCCGCTTGTGCACCGCGGCGACCTCCTGCTTGGTCAGGGTCGGCTTCAGCCGCTGCACGCGGCCGGCCAGCTTGCGCAGCGGCACCTCGCCCTCGCCGCCGCCGTCGCCCACGGTGAACAGGTGCACCGGCACGTTGGGGGCCACGCGGGCCACCTTGCGGCGCTCGCCGTCCAGCAGCTTGCGCACCCGGGTGGGCGGGCCGTCGCCCACCAGCACGATCCCGGCGCGGCCGATGGCGCGGAACACCATGTCCTGGGAGCGGGCCTCGACGGCCACCGGCTCCTGCTCGACCGTCCAGCCGCGGCGGATCGAGCTCAGCGCCGCGCCCGCGGCGCCCTTCTGGCCCTCCAGGCTGACGTAGGCGGCCCGCTCGGCGCGCCGGCCCAGCACGAACATCGCCGCCAGCACGCCGATGAGCAGCCCCAGCAGCGGGAAGTAGATCCAGTGCCCGCTGAGCACGCCCACGAGCACGCCCAGCAGCAGCGGGCCGCCCAGGGCCAGCAGCAGCCACCACTTCGACGCGGGGTCCACCCGCACCGTCATGTCGTAGACCTGCTTGAGCTGGCGGAGCCGCGCGAACCGCTGCTTCTTCGGCTTCGGGGCGGGCGTCGCGCCCGCCTTCGGGGCGGGGGTCGCGCCCGCGCGCGTCTCACGTCGTGCCATGCGGCCAAGGATACGGCGCGCGGGCGCGCGCCCGACCGCCCGGCGGCGCGCCGGGCGGTCGGGGTGTCGGGCGGTCGGGGGCGCTCAGCGCGCCAGCAGGCTGGACGCCTCCTGCGCGGCCGGCACCTCGCGGTCCAGGTGCGCCAGGTGCTCGGGCAGCTCCACCCCGCGCCGGCGCATCGCCTGCGCCCACAGCCGCCCCGCCCGGTACGAGGAGCGCACCAGCGGACCGGCCATGACGCCGGAGAAGCCCAGGCGCTCGGCCTCGGCGGAGAACTCCACGAACCGCTCGGGCTTGACCCAGCGCTCCACCGGGTGGTGCTTGGGGCTGGGCCGCAGGTACTGGGTGATCGTGACGATGTCGCAGCCGGCGCCGCGCAGGTCCGCCAGCGCCCCCACGACCTCCTCGTCGGTCTCGCCCATGCCCAGGATGAGGTTGGACTTCGTCACCAGGCCCGCCGCGCGGCCCTGCGCGATGACGTCCAGGGAGCGCTCGTAGCGGAACGCCGGGCGGATCCGCTTGAAGATGCGCGGCACCGTCTCCACGTTGTGCGCGAAGACCTCCGGCGCGGCGTCGAAGACCTGCTGCAGCAGCTCGGGGCGGCCGTTGAAGTCCGGCACGAGGATCTCCACGCCGGTGCCCTCGTTCAGCGCGTGCGTCTGGCGGATCGTCTCCGCGTACAGCCACGCGCCCCCGTCGGCCAGGTCGTCGCGCGCCACCCCGGTGATCGTGGCGTAGCGCAGCCCCATGGTCCGGATGCTCTCCGCCACGCGGCGCGGCTCGTCGCGGTCCAGCGGCGAGGGCTTGCCGGTGTCGATCTGGCAGAAGTCGCAGCGCCGGGTGCACTCCGAGCCGCCGATGAGGAACGTCGCCTCCCGGTCCTCCCAGCACTCGTAGATGTTGGGGCAGCCGGCCTCCTCGCACACCGTGTGCAGGCCGCCGCTCCTCACCAGGCCCTTCAGCTCGGTGTACTCCGGGCCGGTGCGCGCCTTGGTGCGGATCCACGACGGCTTCCGCTCGATCGGCGTCTCGGCGTTGCGCGCCTCGATGCGCAGCATCCGCCGTCCCTCGGGTGCGATCGTCACGCGCCCAGGGTACGTCCCGCCCCCGGCCCCCCGGCGCGCGCCGTGGGCGGGGTCACGGCAGCCAGCCCGCCGGGTCCACCCCGCCGGGCACGTCCGCGCCCGGGTCGTACGGGGTGCGCGTGAGCCGGAAGCTGGCCAGGTCCAGGTGGCTCACCGCCCCGTCCGCCCCGCGCACCGGGCGCAGCACCTCCCCGGCGTAGTACTCGTCCAGGCCCCGCCACGACCCGGGCCGCTGCTCGTCGCGCACGAAGCGCGAGGAGCGCCCCCGCCCCGCCAGGCCCGTCAGCTCCAGCGCGTCCGCCTCCACCGGCTGCGGCCGCCACGGCCGCGGCGGCGCCGGCTCGGCGTCGGTGAACGCCGTCAGCAGCCGCACCGCCAGGTCGCCGAACCCCGTGGTGGAGTTCGTCAGCGCCACCACCGCGTCGGAGGTCTCCACGTCCACCCGCAGCAGCGCCACGAACCCCGGCATCGAGCCCGAGTGCCCCGCGAAGCGCCGCCCGCCGGCGTTCCACACCTGCAGGCCCAGCCCGTACCCGCCGCCCCACGCCGCCCCGCGCGCGTCGTCCACGGCCTGCGGCTGCCGGGCGCCCTCGACCGTCTCGCGGCGCAGCACGCCCGCCCCGTCCGCCACCACGCCGGCCACGGCGGGCACGCAGTACCGGATCGGCTCGATCACGAAGACGTTCGTGGCCGCCGGGGTGCTGCGGTGCGTGGAGGACGGCCTGACCGGCCTGGACGAGCCGCTGGGCGCCCACCTGCCCGAGCTGGGCGCGCGCGGGGTGGGCGCGCTGACGGTGGGCCAGCTGCTGGGGCAGGCCTCGGGCCTGCAGGCGGAGACGGACGGGCCGTGGTGGGAGCGCACGCCGGGCGGGGACTGGCGTGAGCTGCTGCCGCTGCTGGGGCCGGGGGCGCTGCGCCACCGCGCCGGGACGCGCTTCCACTACTCCAACCTCGGCTACGGCGTGCTGGGCGAGCTGCTGGGGCGGCTGCGCGGGGCGGCGTGGGACGAGGTGGTGGCCGGGCAGTTCCTGCGCCCGCTGGGGATGGACCGCACGAGCACCCGCCCGCGCGGGCCGGCCGCGCGGGGGTTCGCGGTGCACCCGTGGGCGGACGTGCTGCTGCCCGAGCCGGAGCACGACGCCGGTGCGATGGCGCCGGCGGGGCAGCTGTGGTCGACCGTGGAGGACCTGGCCCGCTGGGCCGGCGTGGTGGCGGACGGGGCGGGCG
>NZ_JAAALM010000909.1 GCF_009906395.1 Kineococcus indalonis | reverse complement strand
GCTGGACGGCGGCACCCGCCTGCGCGGCGCCGTGCGCGGGGTGCGCCCGGCGGGCGGCGGGCCCGGCGCGGCCGCCGTCACCGTCACCTACTCGCGCCTGAAGGCCCGCCAGGAGCTGCGCGCCTGGGTGGAGGTGCTCGCCCTCACCCTGGCCGAGCCGGGCGCCCCGCGCGCCGCCGTCGTCGTCGGCCGCGGCGAGCGCGGCAGCACCGCCGTGGTGCGCCTGGGCCCGGTGCCCCCCGAGACCGCCCGGCACGCCCTGGCGGACCTGCTGGCGCTGCGCCGCACCGGCCTGCGCCTGCCGCTGCCGCTGCCGGTGGCCACCGGCGCGGCCTGGGCGCAGGCCGCCGCGCGCGGGATGTCCGCGGACAACTGCGCCGCCGCCGCGGCCCGCGAGTGGGGGTCCACCCCCGGGTGGCCGCGCGAGGACGCCGAGGAGGAGCACCGGCTGCTGTGGGGCGGCACCGTCGACGTGGAGGACCTGCTGCGCTGGGCGCCGCCCCCGGGCGCCCCGCCGGGCACCCCGGCCGGCTTCGCGGAGCTGGCCCGCCGCGTGTGGCGCCCGCTGCTGGCCGCGCGGCACCGGGAGGACGCGTGAGCGCCTTCGACCCCGCCGGCGAGCTGCCCACCGGCACCACCGTGCTGGAGGCCAGCGCCGGCACCGGCAAGACCCACGCCGTCGCCGGACTCGTCGTGCGCCACCTCGCGGAGGGCCGCGCCCGCGTGGAGGAGCTGCTCGTGGTCACCTTCGGGCGCGCCGCCACCGGCGAGCTGCGCAGCCGCGTGCGCGAACGGCTCGTGGCCGCCCGCGACGCCCTGGCCGCCCCGGGCCCCGCCGCGCAGCACCCCG
>NZ_JAAALM010000908.1 GCF_009906395.1 Kineococcus indalonis | reverse complement strand
GCTGCCCCCGCCCGCGCCCGCGGAGGCGCCCTGCCCGCCGCCGACGTTCGCGGCCACGCGGCCGGCCCACTCCGCCGGCAGCGGCACGTCCGTGCGGCGCGCCGCCCACAGGCCGAACAGGTAGCAGGAGACGAACCAGGTCGGCACGGCCAGCACGAACCCCACGAGGATGAGCAGCCCGATGTCGGCGCCCAGGCCCAGCAGCTCCCCGGCCGCCACCGGCCCCGGGTGCGGCGGGACGAACGCGTGCATGACCGCGAAGGCGCCGGCCGAGGGCAGCGCGTAGCGCAGCACCGAGCCGCCGAAGCGGCGGGCCACGGCGAAGATGATCGGCAGGAAGACGACGAAACCGGCGTCGAAGAAGATCGGGAAGCCGAAGATCAGCGAGGCCACGCCCAGGGCCAGCGGCGCGCGGGCCTCGCCGAACCGGGCGATCAGGGTGTCCGCGAGCACCTTCGCGCCGCCGGTCACCTCCAGCAGGCGCCCGACGATGACGCCGAAGCCGACCAGCAGCGCGACGCTGGCCAGCGTGCTGCCGAAGCCCTGCAGCAGGGTGTCGACCACGTCGCCGGTGGGGATGCCGGTGGCCACGGCGGTCAGGACGCTGACCAGCACCAGCGCGGGGAAGGCGTGCAGCTTGAAGCGGATGATGAGCAGCAGCAGCACGGCGACGGCGACGGCGGCGATGGCCAGCAGCACACCGGTGCCGTAGACGGGTTCGACCTCGGGCACGGGGACCTCCGGGGACGGGGACGGGGACGGCGGTGTCCCGCGGCCGGCACCGGGCCGGGGCAGCACCCCACCGGCACGTCGCGGTGGTCGAACCCTCCCACGCCCGCCCGGCGTGGCGGGGG
>NZ_JAAALM010000907.1 GCF_009906395.1 Kineococcus indalonis | reverse complement strand
GCGCTAGCCGGTCGCGGTCGCGGTCGGGGCGGCGGTGGCGCGGCGCAGCGCGGCGCGCAGGCCCTCCACGAGGGCGGCCAGGCCCAGCTCGAAGGCCGCCAGCGCGGGGTCGGCGCCGGCGCGGGCGCGCACGGCCGCGGCGAGGGCGGAGCCGTCGGCCGCCTCCGCGCCGGGCTCGAAGATGTCCGGCGGGGCCTGGGTGTCCAGCGCCGAGCCGAGCACGAAGGACTCCACGGCGACGACGGCGTCCAGGACGAGGTGGGCGGGCCAGCCGCCCGCGCGCAGGCCGGCGGCGACCCGCTCGTACATGGCCAGGGTGTGCGGGGCCCCGCGCACGGGCGTGACGGCGATGACGGGCACGAGCGGGACGTGGCGGGCGTACACCTCGCGGTAGGAGCGCGCCCAGGCGGTCAGGGCGCGGTCCCAGGGCAGGGTCGCGAAGGCGGAGCAGTCCACCTCGCGGTTGACGTGGTCCTGCACGCGGCGCAGGACGTCCTGCTTGGTGGCCACGTGGTTGTACAGCGCCGAGGGCGCCACGCCCAGCTCGCGGGCCAGGGCGGCCATCGTCAGGGCGCCGTGGCCGCGGGAGGTGACCAGCCGCACGGCGGCGCCGGTGATGCGCTCGGCGGACAGGACGGGCTCGGACGGCCGGCCCCGGGGGCGGCGCTGCGCGACTGCCACGGCCCCATGGTCGCGCACGCCGCGCGGGCCGCGCACCGCGGCGGACCCTTGACAGGGGCCCCCCGGGCCCCGTTAATGAACCCCAATCACTTTCGGGTGGCGCGCGACACCGGCGTCGCGGCGGCCCGGCGCCAGGCCCGCAGCACCCCGGCAGCACCCCGGCAGCACCCCCGCAC
>NZ_JAAALM010000906.1 GCF_009906395.1 Kineococcus indalonis | reverse complement strand
GCGCCGGCCCCCGGCCCAGCGCCGCCGTCAGCCTGCCGCTGCTGGTCGGTGCCGCCTACTGCCTGCTGCCGGTGCTGTGGGTGCTCGTGGCCTCCTCCAAGAGCGCCGCGGAGCTGTTCTCCACGTTCACGCTGGCGCCCGGCACGCACCTGCTCGACAACGTCGCGGACCTCAGCGCCTACCGCGACGGGGTGTTCTGGCGCTGGATGCTCAACACCGCCCTGTACGCCGGCGTCGGCGCGCTGGCCTCCACCCTCGTCTCGGCGATGGCCGGCTTCGCGCTGGCGAAGTACTCCTTCCCCGGCAAGCGCGCGGTGTTCAACGCGCTGCTCGCCGGGGTCCTGGTGCCCGGCGTGGTCCTGGCCGTCCCGCAGTACCTGCTGCTGGCCAAGGCGGACCTGACCAACACGTACTGGTCGGTGCTGCTGCCCAGCGTCATCAGCCCCTACGGCATCTACCTGGCCCGCATCTTCGCCGCCGCCGCCGTGCCCGACGACGTCGTGGAGGCCGCGCGCGTGGACGGCGCCGGCGACGCGCGCGTCTTCGCCCGCATCGCGCTGCCGATGATGCGCACCGGCCTGGTGACGGTCTTCCTGTTCCAGTTCGTGGCGATCTGGAACAACTTCATGCTTCCCTACATCATGCTCGGCGACGACAAGCTCTTCCCCGTGACCGTGGGCCTGAACGGCCTGCTCAACCAGGGCGCCTCCCAGCCCGCCATGTACACCTCCGTGGTGACCGGCGCGCTGCTGTCGATCCTGCCGCTCGTGGCGCTGTTCCTGTGCCTGCAGCGCTACTGGCAGGTCGACCTGACCAGCGGCGCGGTGAAGGGGTGAGCGTGCCCGAGCGCACCACCCGCC
>NZ_JAAALM010000905.1 GCF_009906395.1 Kineococcus indalonis | reverse complement strand
GCGCTGCATCATGGGGTCCCCGGCGCGGTCGCCGGGACGGGGCGGGAGGCGGGCCGGTCGTGGTCTTCGAGGCGAAGGTCCTCGGTCCCGTCGAAGCCGTCCGCGACGGGCGCGCGGTGGCGCTGGGCTCGCCCAAGCAGCGGGCCGTCTTCGCCCTGCTCGTCCTGAACGCCGGCCGGGTGGTGCCCACCGAGCGGCTGGTGGAGGAGCTGTGGGGCGAGCACCCCCCGGACTCGCCGTCGTCGGCGGTGCAGGTCTACGTCTCCCGCCTGCGCCGCAGCCTGCGCGCGGACCCGCCCACCGGTCCGCCCGCCGCGCAGGAGCAGGCGCCGGTGACCCTGCGCCGGCGCGGTGGGGGGTACCAGCTCGACCTGCCCGGGCGGTGCGTGGACGCCGAGCAGTTCGCCACCCTGGTCGCCAGCGGCCGCGAGCTGCTGGCGCAGCGCCCCGCGGACGCCCGGCAGGTCCTGGAGGAGGCGCTCGCCCTGGCGCGCGGCCCGGCGCTGGCCGACGTCGTGGCCACCCTGGGGCCCACCGGCGCCGCCGAGGCCCGGCGGCTGGACGACCTGCGCCTGCTGGCCGAGCAGGCGCGGCTGCAGGCGCTGCTGGCCCAGGGCGAGGCCGCCACCGCCGCGGCCGACGCCGGGGCCCTCGTGCGCCGGCACCCCCTGCAGGAGGACCTGCGCGCCCTGCACGTGCTGGCCCTGTACCGCTCCGGCCGCCAGGCCGAGGCGCTGGCCGCCTACGAGGAGGTGCGCCGGCAGCTGGCCGAGGAGCTCGGCGTCGACCCCGGCGCCGCGCTGCGCGCGCTGCACGACCGGGTCCTGCGGCAGGACCCGGCCCTGGACCCCGCCCCGCCCGCCGC
>NZ_JAAALM010000904.1 GCF_009906395.1 Kineococcus indalonis | reverse complement strand
GTGCGGGCCCTCCCGCCCGGGACCCGCCGACGCGGGAGGGCCCGCACCCGGCGTCGGTGCCGGGTGCGGGCCCTCCCTGAGCGTCGTGCTGTCGCTGCTGCTCAGGCGGTCAACCGGGCGATCAGGTCGTCCAGGTCCAGGTGACGCGCCTCGCGGCCCGGGGGCACCAGCGCCTCGGCGCGGCGCAGGAAGCGCCGGACGTCCGCCTCGTCGGCCTCCAGCTCCGCGTTGCCGTCCGGGGAGGACAGGCGCAGCAGCACCCGCGGGCGACCGTCGGGGGAGTCGGTGCACGGGCGCACCTGCACGTCGCCGTCGCCGGCGGGTGCGGTGAGCCCCTCCCTCAGCAGGTCGCGGGCGAACACCCACTCCACGTCCGCGTCACCCCCGCGGAAGACCGCGTGGATGGCGAAGGGGTCGTCGGCCCCGTAGTGCAGGCTGGCGGGGACGGGGAGCCCGGGGCCGCTGGTGGTGCGTAGGCGCAGCGACACGTCGACGTCGACCTCGGTCTTGCGGTGCGGCAGTGCAGGCACGTCGACCTCCGTGTGCTCATGGCCGCTGACGGGCTCCAGCGACCGTGCCGGACAGTTTCCCACCATCCGCGCCCTTCAAACACCCCAACGGCGCAACTCGTCCCTGCCGTCGTGCGACGTCCCGCCGCGGGGTCGCGGGCGGGTCGCGCGGGGGGAGCGCCGGGGTCGCGGAGCGGTGTCGGCGCGGTCGCGCCCGGTGACCCCGCGCGGCCCCCGGGTGGTCCTCGGGCTCCGGGGCGGCGGCGCGGGAGCGCTGCGGGACCCTCGCGCGTTGCACCGACGGCGAGCCGCGGAGGCGGGGACGAGCAGGGGGGACGAGTGCGGGTGACGGCGGGC
>NZ_JAAALM010000903.1 GCF_009906395.1 Kineococcus indalonis | reverse complement strand
TGAACCAGCCGTTGCGCCACATCAGCAGCCGCCTGCCCCCCGACCCGCCGCGGCCAAGCGCGGTTCGAGCCGCAAGTCGGCCGCCAAGAGCGCCACCAAGTCGGCGGCGAAGTCGGCCCCGGCCGCCAAGTCCGCGCCCGCGGCGAAGAAGTCCGCCCCGGCCGCGAAGAAGTCCGCCCCGGCGGCCTCCACCGGCGCCGTCGACGCGCGCGCCGTGCGCCAGTGGGCGGCCGAGAACGGCATCACGGTCGCCCCGCGCGGCCCGATCTCGACGACCATCATCGACCAGTTCCGCGCCGCCACCGCCTGAGCAGCGCGCACGCACCACCCCAGAGGGGCGGGATCCCACCGGGATCCCGCCCCTCTGGCGCACCCGGGCACCGCCGGTGTGCCGCCGGGCCCCTCAGCGCCCCGCGAGCTTGCGGGCGACGCGCACCAGCAGCCGCCCCGTGCGCCGGCCCCGCGCGCGCCGCGGGGGCACCGCGACGGCGGACGGGGCCGCCGGGCGCCCGAAGATGACCTCGCACAGCTGCCGGTACTTCTCGTCGGGGTCGGGCACCCAGTCGATGCGGCGCATCGCCTGGTCCTGCCCGGCCGACTCCAGCACGAACTGCCCGTACCCGAGCAGGCGGCCGGGCACCGACTGGTTGTAGCTCATGTCGGTCACCTTGGTCAGCGGCATCATGGCCGTGCGGCGGTTGACCACCCCGCGGGTGAGCAGCAGGCGCTTGTCGGTGGCGATGAACCAGCCGTTGCGCCACATCAGCAGCCGCCACACCGCCCGCAGCAGCAGGACGACCCACGCCGCGAACAGGGCGTCGCGCAGCAGCGGCGGGTCGGGGGGCAGGCGGCTGCCCAGCCACAGCAGGAC
>NZ_JAAALM010000902.1 GCF_009906395.1 Kineococcus indalonis | reverse complement strand
TGCGCGCCCGCCACGGCGTCGCCGCGGCCACCCAGATCGACGTCCCGCCGGTGGCGCACCACGGCATGCTCGTCATGGTCCACCGCCTCGACGACGGCGACGCCTCGCGCACCGACGCGCCCGTGCAGGTCACGGTGCTGAACTTCACCGGGGAGACCATCGAGGGCACCGTGCGCTCGGAGGCGTTCGAGCCGCGCCACGCCGTCGTGGACGCCTCCACCGGCGGCGAGATCGGCTGGGTGGACGACCTGCGCAGCTTCGGGGTGTGGCTGGGCCCGTACGGCGGGCTCTTCCTCGTGCTCACCGCCCCGGGCGAGCGCGACGCCGCGGTGCAGGGCGAGACCCTCGGCCGGCCGGAGACGGCGTGAGGACCGTCCGCGGCCGCCGCTAGGGTCGCGCCGTGACGATCCAGGTCAACCCCAGCATCCTGTCCGCCGACTTCGCCAACCTGCAGGCGGAGCTCCAGCGGATCTCCACCGCCGACGCCGCCCACGTGGACGTCATGGACGGGCACTTCGTGCCCAACCTGACGCTGGGGCTGCCGGTGGTGGAGGCGCTGCGCAAGGTCTCCCCGGTGCCGCTGGACTGCCACCTGATGATCGAGGCGCCGGACCGCTGGGCGCCGGCCTACGCCGAGGCCGGCGCCCAGGGCGTCACCTTCCACGCCGAGGCGGCCACCGCCCCGGTCAGGCTGGCCCGGGAGCTGCGCGCCGCCGGCGCCCGCGCCGGCATCGCGCTGCGCCCGGCCACCCCGCTGGAGCCGTACGTGGACCTGCTCGGCGAGTTCGACATGCTGCTGGTGATGACGGTCGAGCCGGGCTTCGGCGGCCAGTCCTTCCTGGACGTGACGCTGCCGAAGATCCGCCGGGCGCGCG
>NZ_JAAALM010000901.1 GCF_009906395.1 Kineococcus indalonis | reverse complement strand
GCGCAGCTCCGCCAGGGCCGCCCGGCGGGGGCGGTGCGCGCGGCCCGCCGGGCGGCCCTGGCGGAGCTGCGCGAGGACCCCCGCCGGCGGCCGCCGCGGGTGGACGGCTACGAGGTGCGCCACCTGCTGGGCGCCGGCGGCTCGGCCGTGGTGTGGGCCGGCGCCGGCCCGGACGGGGTGCTGCGCGCGCTGAAGGTGCTGCAGCCGCTGGCGGACGGGCCCGGCGCGGGGGAGGCCGGGGACGCGCAGGACCTGCTGCGCGAGCTGTCCCTGCTGCGGCGCGTGCGCCACCCGCGCGTGGTGGCCGTGCACGACATCTCCCGCGACGCCTCGGGCCGCCCGGTGCTCGTGCTCGAGCTGGCCCCCGGCGGCAGCCTCGCCCGCGCGGTGCAGCAGCGGGGGCGCCTGGGGGCCGCCGAGGTCGTCGGGCTGCTGTCCGTGCTCGGGCCGGCCCTGGAGGAGCTGCACTCGGCGGGCGTGGTGCACGGGGACGTCTCGCCCGGCAACGTGCTGCTCGACGCCCGCGGCGAGCCGCTGCTCGCCGACCTCGGCCTGGCCCGGGCGCTGGGCCGGCAGCACGGCAGCGTGCTGGGCACCCCCGGCTTCGCCGACCCGGCCGTCCTGGCCGGCGGCGACCTCGGTGCCGCCTCCGACGTCCACGGCCTGGCCGCCGTCGCGTGGTGGGCGCTGACGGGCGAGGTGCCGCCGGCGGGTCCGGGCGGGGTGACGCGCTGGTCGGCGCGCCGCGCCGGGTCCACCCTGCCGCGCGGCACCTCCACCGAGCTGCTCGCCGTGCTGCGCGAGGGGCTGCACCGCCGTCCGGCGCGCCGCCCCACCCCCGGGGAGCTGGCGCAGGCGGCGGCGGCGTGCGCCCGGC
>NZ_JAAALM010000900.1 GCF_009906395.1 Kineococcus indalonis | reverse complement strand
CAGCACCCCGACCCCGTCGTGCGCCACCTCGCCGCCGCGCCCGCCGCGCAGGTCGCCGAGCGCCGCGCCCGCCTGGCCACCGCCGCGGCCTCCTTCGACGCCGCCACCGTCACCACCGTCCACGGCTTCTGCCGGCAGGTCCTCGCCGGCCTGGGCACCGCCGCCGACGCCGACCCCGCCTCCGTGCTCGCCGAGGACCTCACCGGCCTCGTCGAGCAGGTCTGCGACGACCTGTACGTGCGCTTCGCGGTGCGCGAGGCGCCCCCCTTCGACCGGGCCGGCGCCCTGCGGGTGGCGCGCGCCGCCGTCGCCCGCGCCGACGCCCGCCTGGAGCCGGCCCAGCGCCCGCCCGGCTCCCCGGAGGACCTGCGGGTGCGCTTCGCCGCCGCGGTGCGCGCCGAGGTCGCCCGCCGCCAGGCCGCCCGGCACGTCCTGGGCTTCGACGACCTGCTGGCCCGGCTGCGCGACGCCCTGGCCGCCCCCGTCAGCGGCGCCGTCGCGCGCGAGCGCCTGCGCGGGCGCTACCGCGTCGTGCTCGTCGACGAGTTCCAGGACACCGACGGCGTGCAGTGGGAGGTGCTGCGCCTGGCGTTCCACGGGCACGTGCCGCTCGTGCTCGTCGGCGACCCCAAGCAGGCCGTGTACGCCTTCCGCGGGGCGGACGTGCACAGCTACCTCGCCGCCCGCACCGCCGCCGACCACCGCGCCACCCTCGGCGTGAACCGCCGCAGCGACCCCGCCGCGGTGCGCGGCGTGCAGCGCCTGCTGCGCGGGGCGGCGCGCTCGTGGGCGGCGGTGACCGGGTGCACCACGATGCCGTCCCCGCCCAGCGCCGCCCTCGTCGACGCCGCCGGCGCGGAGGACCCCGCCCCGGTGCGG
>NZ_JAAALM010000008.1 GCF_009906395.1 Kineococcus indalonis | reverse complement strand
ATCCACGGGTCGGGGAAGAAGCGACAGTCCGAGGAGGACCCCCAGTGGCGAAGGCGAAGTTCGAGCGGACTAAGCCGCACGTCAACATCGGCACGATCGGTCACATCGACCACGGGAAGACGACGCTGACTGCGGCGATCACCCGCGTGCTGCACGACAAGTACCCGGACCTGAACCAGGCCTCGGCGTTCGACCAGATCGACAAGGCTCCCGAGGAGCGTCAGCGCGGCATCACGATCTCGATCGCGCACGTCGAGTACCAGACCGAGGCGCGCCACTACGCGCACGTCGACTGCCCGGGTCACGCGGACTACATCAAGAACATGATCACCGGTGCGGCGCAGATGGACGGCGCCATCCTGGTGGTCGCCGCCACCGACGGCCCGATGCCGCAGACCAAGGAGCACGTCATCCTGGCCCGCCAGGTCGGCGTCCCCTACATCGTCGTCGCCCTGAACAAGGCCGACATGGTGGAGGACGAGGAGCTCCTCGAGCTCGTCGAGATGGAGGTGCGCGAGCTCCTCTCGTCCTACGAGTTCCCGGGTGACGACGTGCCGGTCGTGCGCGTCTCCGCCCTGAAGGCCCTCGAGGGCGACGCCGAGTGGGGCGACCGCCTCATGGAGCTCATGAACGCGGTCGACACCGCGATCCCGGAGCCCCAGCGCGCCGTCGACCAGCCGTTCCTGATGCCGATCGAGGACGTCTTCACGATCACCGGTCGCGGCACCGTCGTGACCGGCCGCATCGAGCGCGGTGTCCTCAAGGTCAACGAGGAGGTCGAGGTCGTCGGCATCAAGCCCACGTCGACCAAGACCACCGTGACCAGCATCGAGATGTTCAACAAGATGCTGGACACCGGCCAGGCCGGCGACAACGCCGCCCTGCTGCTGCGCGGCATCAAGCGCGACGACGTCGAGCGCGGCCAGGTCGTGGTCAAGCCCGGCAGCATCACGCCGCACACCGAGTTCGAGGGCCAGGCCTACATCCTGTCCAAGGACGAGGGTGGCCGTCACACGCCCTTCTACAACAACTACCGTCCGCAGTTCTACTTCCGGACGACCGACGTCACCGGCGTCGTCTCGCTGCCCGAGGGCACCGAGATGGTCATGCCCGGCGACAACACCGAGATGAAGGTCGACCTCATCCAGCCCATCGCGATGGAAGAGGGCCTGAAGTTCGCGATCCGCGAGGGTGGCCGCACCGTCGGCGCCGGTCGGGTCACGAAGATCATCAAGTGAGCTGAGCCGGCGGGGGAGCGCGAGCTGCCCCGCCGGGTCGCTCCCTGCGCGGAGGGGCGGGTCCACCTGGGCCCGCCCCTCCGTCGTGCGGGGCGCCGCCACCGGCGTCCCGCTCCAGCCCTCCAGCGCGCGCGGCTCGATTCGCCAAGGTGGGGTCTCGTCTGGCAGACTATCGGGGTTGCTGTGCCGCCGCGGGTTCGTGCCCGTCCGGCGGCCGGCGGCCGCGAACGTCGAACGTCTCGTACGGGCGGCGGACGGTCAACCTGAACAAGAAGACCGCCGTGGGTGACCACGGCTAGGGACCACACCGGGCAACCGGGCGAGGGTGCAGAACGTGCGAGAGCGCGACACGCCCGACCTCGGGGGTCGGGGCTCCGGGAGGGGCCCCGCGCCGCGCGCGAGTCAGTAGCGGTACGAAGAGAGAGAGTCAGACGACGCCATGGCGGGACAGAAGATCCGCATCAGGCTCAAGGCCTACGACCACGAGGTCATCGACAGCTCGGCGCGCAAGATCGTCGACACGGTGACCCGGACCGGCGCCTCCGTCGCCGGGCCCGTGCCGCTGCCGACCGAGAAGAACGTCTACTGCGTGATCCGCTCGCCGCACAAGTACAAGGACAGCCGCGAGCACTTCGAGATGCGCACGCACAAGCGCCTCATCGACATCATCGACCCCACGCCGAAGACCGTCGACTCGCTCATGCGTCTCGACCTCCCGGCCGGTGTCGACATCGAGATCAAGCTCTGAGGGACTGCACACGATGAGCGACAGGCAAGTGCGAGGGGTGCTCGGCACCAAGCTCGGCATGACCCAGCTGTGGGACGAGGGCAACCGCCTGGTCCCCGTCACGGTGGTCAAGGTCGAGCCCAACGTCGTGACCCAGGTCCGCACCACTACCACCGACGGCTACGAGGCCGTCCAGCTCGCCACCACGGCGATCCCGCAGCGCAAGGCCAACAAGCCTGCCGCCGGGCACTTCGCCAAGGCCGGTGTGGCGCCGCGCCGCCACCTGGTCGAGCTGCGCACCACGGACGCCGCGTCCTACGAGCCGGGCCAGGAGGTCACGGCCGAGGTCTTCGACACGGGCGCCACCGTCGACGTGGTCGGCACCACCAAGGGCAAGGGCACCGCCGGTGTCATGAAGCGCCACGGCTTCGCCGGCGTGAGCGCCTCCCACGGTGCGCACCGCAACCACCGCAAGCCCGGCTCGATCGGCGGCTGCGCCACCCCGGGTCGCGTCTTCCGCGGCATGCGCATGGCCGGCCGCATGGGTGCGGTCCGTCAGACCACCCAGAACCTGACCGTGCACGCGGTCGACGCGGAGAAGGGCCTGCTGCTCATCACGGGAGCGGTCCCCGGTCCCCGCGGCGGCGTCGTGCTCGTCAAGACCGCCGCCAAGGCGCGCGTGAAGGAGGCCTGAGCAGATGACCACGACGACTGAGGCCATCACCGTCCCGCTGCGCACCGCCGACGGGGGCACCAACGGCACCGTCGAGCTGCCCGCGGCCGACTTCGGCCGCCAGGTGAACGTCGCGCTGATCCACCAGGTGGTGACGGCCCAGCTGGCCGCCGCGCGCCAGGGCACGCACGCGACGAAGACCCGCGGCGACGTCAGCGGCGGTGGCAAGAAGCCCTACAAGCAGAAGGGCACCGGCCGCGCCCGCCAGGGCTCGATCCGCGCCCCGCAGTTCACCGGCGGTGGCACCGTCCACGGCCCGCAGCCGCGCGACTACTCGCAGCGGACCCCCAAGAAGATGAAGGCCGCCGCCCTGCGCGGCGCCCTCTCCGACCGGGTGCGCCACGAGCGCCTGCACGTGGTCGAGGGCCTGGCCGTGGGCGACGCGCCCTCGACCAAGACCGCCGTCAAGCTGCTCGCCAGCATCTCGGGCCGCAAGAACGTGCTCGTCGTCCTCACCCGCGAGGACGAGGTCGCCACGAAGAGCCTGCGCAACATCGCCGGCGTGCACGTGCTGCCCGCCGACCAGCTGAACACCTACGACGTGGTCAAGAGCGACGACGTCGTCTTCACCCGCGCCGCGCTCGACGCGTTCGTCGCGGGCCCGCCGAAGGGTCGCAGCGCGACCGCGGTGGCGGCGGAGTCGGAAGGGAGCACCCTGTGAGCGCGCTCGGCGGAACTCAGAAGGACCCGCGCGACATCCTCATCGCCCCGGTCGTCTCGGAGAAGAGCTACGGGCTCATCGACGAGGGCAAGTACACGTTCATCGTGGACCCGGGCGCGAACAAGACCGAGATCAAGGTCGCGGTCGAGAAGGTGTTCGGCGTGAAGGTCTCCGCGGTCAACACCATCAACCGCCAGGGCAAGACCCGGCGCACCCGGGTCGGCACCGGCAAGCGCAAGGACACCAAGCGGGCCATCGTGACGTTGCGCGAGGGCACGATCGACATCTTCGGCGGCTCGGTCGCCTGAGCCCCAGGGCTCGCACGACTGCCGTAGACACCTTCGAACCCGAGGAACCGACGCAATGGGAATCCGCAAGTACAAGCCGACGACGCCGGGCCGCCGCGGCTCGTCCGTCGCCGACTTCGTCGAGGTCACGCGGAGCGAGCCGGAGAAGTCGCTCGTCCGCCCGCTGACCAAGTCCGGTGGCCGCAACTCGACCGGGCGCATCACCACCCGCCACATCGGCGGTGGCCACAAGCGCGCCTACCGCGTCATCGACTTCCGTCGTGACGACAAGGACGGCGTGCCGGCCAAGGTCGCGCACATCGAGTACGACCCCAACCGCACCGCGCGCATCGCCCTGCTCCACTACGTGGACGGCGAGAAGCGCTACATCATCGCGCCGACCCGCCTGAAGCAGGGCGACCGGGTGGAGAACGGCCCCACGGCCGACATCAAGCCCGGCAACAACCTGCCGCTGCGCAACATCCCCGTCGGCACCGTGATCCACGCGATCGAGCTCCGCCCCGGCGGCGGCGCGAAGATCGCCCGCTCGGCCGGCGCCAGCGTGCAGCTGGTGGCCCGCGAGGGCCGCTTCGCGCAGCTGCGCATGCCCTCCGGCGAGATCCGCAACGTCGACGTGCGCTGCCGCGCCACCGTCGGCGAGGTGGGCAACGCCGAGCAGTCGAACATCAACTGGGGCAAGGCCGGCCGCATGCGCTGGAAGGGCAAGCGCCCGACCGTCCGCGGTGTGGCCATGAACCCGATCGACCACCCGCACGGTGGTGGTGAGGGCAAGACGTCCGGTGGCCGTCACCCCGTCAGCCCCTGGGGTCAGCCTGAGGGCCGCACGCGGCGTCCGGGCAAGGAGAGCGACAAGCTCATCGTCCGTCGCCGCCGCACCGGCAAGAAGCGCTGATAGGGAGTCCAGGCCACCATGCCTCGCAGCTTGAAGAAGGGCCCGTTCGTCGACGACCACCTGCAGAAGAAGGTGGACGTCCAGAACGAGGCCGGCACGCACAACGTCATCCGGACCTGGTCCCGCCGTTCCGTCATCACGCCGGACTTCCTGGGCCACACGTTCGCGGTGCACGACGGCCGCAAGCACGTCCCCGTCTTCGTCACCGAGGCGATGGTGGGGCACAAGCTCGGCGAGTTCGCGCCCACGCGCACGTTCAAGGGCCACGAGAAGGACGACCGCAAGGGTCGTCGCCGCTGAGCTCCGCTCAGCGCCACGACGTCACAGACTGAGACCAGAAGGCAGGACAGGGATGGAAGCCAAGGCGCAGACGCGGTACCTCCGCGTCACGCCCCAGAAGGCGCGCCGAGTCGTCGACCTCGTCCGGGGCAAGCAGGCCACCGAGGCCGTCGCCGTGCTCTCGTTCGCCCCGCAGTCGGCGGCCGAGCCGGTGCGCAAGCTCGTCGAGAGCGCCATCGCGAACGCGAAGTTCCTCGCGGACAAGCACTCTGAGGCGTTCGACCCGAACGACTACGTGGTGAAGGCGATCCACGTCGACGAAGGCCCCACGATGAAGCGCTTCCGTCCCCGCGCCCAGGGCCGCGCGGGACGCATCCTGAAGCGCACCAGCCACATCACCGTGGTCGTCGCCCCCGCCGTGCCCGGCGCCAAGAAGACGAGGAGGACCCGCTAGTGGGACAGAAGGTCAACCCGCACGGGTTCCGACTGGGCATCACCACCGACCACAAGAGCCGCTGGTTCGCGGACTCCACCAAGACGGGTCAGCGCTACGCCGACTACGTCAAGGAGGACGTCGCGATCCGCCGCCTCATGTCCAAGGGCATGGAGCGCGCCGGCATCTCCAAGGTCGAGATCGAGCGCACCCGCGACCGCGTGCGCGTCGACATCCACACCGCTCGGCCGGGCATCGTCATCGGCCGCCGCGGCGCGGAGGCCGACCGCATCCGCGGCGAGCTGGAGAAGCTCACCGGCAAGCAGGTGCAGCTGAACATCCTCGAGGTCAAGAACCCCGAGGTGGACGCCCAGCTCGTGGCCCAGGGCATCGCCGAGCAGCTCGCCAGCCGCGTGTCGTTCCGCCGCGCCATGCGCAAGGGCATGCAGACCTCCCTGCGCTCCGGCGCCAAGGGCATCCGCGTGCAGTGCGCCGGCCGCCTGGGCGGCGCCGAGATGAGCCGCTCGGAGTTCTACCGCGAGGGTCGCGTGCCGCTGCACACGCTGCGCGCGAACATCGACTACGGCTTCTACGAGGCCCGCACCACCTTCGGCCGCATCGGCGTGAAGGTGTGGATCTACCACGGTGACGTCACCAGCCGTGAGCTCGCCCAGTCGCAGGCCGCCGCTCCGCGCGCCCCGCGTCGCGGCGAGCGCGGCGACCGCAGCGAGGGCCGCGGTCGTCGCCGTCCGACCCAGCAGGAGAGCACCGGCGCCCCCGTGGCCGAGGCCGCGGCCGCCGGCGCAGCTCCCACCGGCACTGCGGCGGCCCAGCCGGTCACCGGCAAGGGCACCAACGGAACGGAGGCCTGAGTCGTGCTCATCCCACGGCGAGTCAAGCACCGCAAGCAGCACCACCCCACGCGGCGCGGTGCGGCCAGCGGCGGCACCCGCGTCACCTTCGGCGAGTACGGGATCATGGCCGTCGAGGGCGGCTACGTGACCAACCGGCAGATCGAGTCGGCCCGTATCGCCATCACCCGCCACATCCGTCGTGGCGGCAAGGTCTGGATCAACATCTACCCGGACCGGCCGCTGACGAAGAAGCCGGCCGAGACCCGCATGGGTTCCGGCAAGGGCTCCCCGGAGTGGTGGATCGCGAACGTGAAGCCGGGAAGAGTCATGTTCGAGCTGTCGTTCCCCAACGAGAAGGTCGCTGCGGAGGCGCTCACCCGCGCCATCCACAAGCTGCCGGTGAAGTGCAAGATCGTGCGCCGCGAGGGTGGTGAGTGATGGCCATCGGGACCAAGGGTCTGAGCCCCGACGAGCTGCGCGAGTTCGACGACGCCAAGCTCGTCGAGGAGCTCAAGAAGGCCAAGGAAGAGCTGTTCAACCTGCGCTTCCAGTCCGCGACCGGTCAGCTGGAGAACAACTCCCGCCTCCGGGCCGTCAAGCGGGACATCTCCCGCATCTACACCACGATGCGCGAGCGTGAGCTCGGCATCACCGAGGCGCCGATCACGAAGGAGGCTGCGGAGTGAGCGAGCAGACCGCCGCCGCCCAGGCGAGCGAGCGCGGCTACCGCAAGACCCGCCGCGGCTACGTCGTCAGCGACAAGATGCAGAAGACCGTCGTGGTCGAGGTCGAGGACCGCGTGAAGCACCCGCTCTACGCGAAGGTCATCCGCCGCACCACCAAGGTCAAGGCGCACGACGAGGCCTCGACCGCCGGCGTGGGGGACCTCGTCCTCATCGCCGAGACCCGGCCGCTGTCCGCCACCAAGCGCTGGCGCGTCGTCGAGGTCCTCGAGCGCGCCAAGTGACCTCGGGCGGAGCGCAGGTGCGCACCGCCCCCCGTACCCCATGTCCGTTCGGCCAGGCTCGGCGCCCCCTCGCGGGGCGCCGAGAACCGGCGCGACGAAGGAGTAGAGAGTGATCCAGCAGGAGTCGCGGCTCAAGGTCGCCGACAACACGGGTGCCAAGGAGATCCTGTGCATCCGCGTGCTCGGTGGCTCCGGCCGCCGCTACGCGGGCATCGGTGACGTGATCGTGGCCACGGTCAAGGACGCGATCCCCGGTGGCAACGTGAAGAAGGGCGACGTGGTCAAGGCCGTCGTCGTCCGCACCAAGAAGGAGCGTCGCCGCGCCGACGGCTCCTACATCCGCTTCGACGAGAACGCCGCCGTGATCCTCCGCGCCGACGGCGACCCGCGCGGCACCCGCATCTTCGGGCCCGTCGGTCGCGAACTGCGCGAGAAGAAGTTCATGCGCATCATCTCGCTGGCTCCGGAGGTGCTCTGACCCATGGGGAAGATCCGCATCAAGAAGGGTGACCTCGTCCAGGTCGTCACCCGCGTGCGCGGGCGTCGCAACGAGGACGGCACCAAGACCTCCGACCTCGGCAAGCAGGGCAAGGTCCTGGAGGTCTTCGCCGACACGCAGCGCGTGCTGGTCGAGGGCGTCAACCAGATCAAGCGCCACACCAAGGCCCGTCCGGGTGTCGCCGGCGGCATCGAGGTCCGCGAGGCCCCGATCCACATCAGCAACGTGCAGCTGGTCGACCCGGAGTCGGGCAAGCCCACCCGCGTCGGCATCCGCACCGAGCAGGTCGAGCGCGACGGCCGGACCAAGACCAACCGGATCCGTGTCGCCAAGCGCTCCGGCAAGGACATCTGATGACTACTGAGACCCAGACCCGCGCCCTGCCCCGCCTCAAGCAGCGCTACCGCGAAGAGATCAAGGGCCAGCTGAACGAGCAGTTCGGCTACGCCAACGTCATGCAGATCCCCGGCCTGGTCAAGGTCGTGGTGAACATGGGTGTCGGCGAGGCCGCCCGCGACTCCAAGCTGATCGACGGCGCCGTGCGCGACCTGACCGTGATCACCGGCCAGAAGCCGCAGGTCACCAAGGCCCGCAAGTCCATCGCCCAGTTCAAGCTCCGCGAGGGCATGCCGATCGGTGCGCACACCACGCTGCGCGGCGACCGGATGTGGGAGTTCCTGGACCGCCTGCTGTCGCTGGCGCTGCCGCGCATCCGCGACTTCCGCGGGCTGTCGCCGAAGCAGTTCGACGGCAACGGCAACTACACCTTCGGTCTCACGGAGCAGTCGATGTTCCACGAGATCGACCAGGACAAGATCGACCGCGTCCGCGGCATGGACATCACGGTCGTGACGACCGCCAAGACCGACGAGGAGGGCCGCGCGCTGCTCCGTGCGCTGGGCTTCCCCTTCAGGGAGAACTGACCGTGGCGAAGACCGCTCTCGTTACCAAGGCTGCGCGCAAGCCGAAGTTCGCTGTCCGCGCCTACACCCGTTGCCAGCGCTGCGGCCGGCCCCACGCGGTCTACCGCAAGTTCGGCATCTGCCGCATCTGCCTGCGGGAGATGGCGCACCGTGGCGAGCTGCCCGGTGTGACCAAGAGCAGCTGGTGACCTCCAACATCACGACGACGCCGAAGGTCCGCACCGCGCCCCGCGCTGCGGAAACCCCGGCGAGGAAGGGCGGACGAGCCCGATGACGATGACCGACCCCATCGCGGACATGCTGACGCGTCTGCGGAACGCCAACTCGGCGTACCACGACACCGTCTCCATGCCGTACAGCAAGCTGAAGTCGCACATCGCCGAGATCCTCCAGGCCGAGGGCTACATCGCCTCGTGGACTGTCGAGGACGCCGAGGTGGGCAAGAAGCTGACGCTGAACCTGAAGTTCGGCCCCAACCGCGAGCGTGCGATCGCCGGCCTGCGCCGCGTGAGCAAGCCCGGTCTGCGGGTGTACGCGAAGTCGACCAACCTGCCCCGCGTGCTCGGTGGCCTCGGCGTGGCGATCCTGTCCACGTCCTCGGGGCTGCTGACCGACAAGCAGGCCAACAAGAAGGGCGTGGGCGGGGAAGTCCTCGCCTACGTCTGGTGAGGGAGGAGGACTCATGTCGCGCATCGGTCGACTCCCGATCACCGTCCCCGCGGGCGTGGACGTGACCATCGACGGCCCCGCCGTCACGGTCAAGGGCCCCAAGGGTTCGCTGACGCACACCGTCGCCTCGCCCATCGTGGTGGAGCGGACGGACGAGGGCACCCTGCAGGTGACCCGCCCCAACGACGAGCGCACCTCGCGCGCTCTGCACGGCCTGACCCGCACCCTGGTGGCCAACATGGTCCAGGGCGTCACGCAGGGCTACGAGAAGCGCCTCGAGATCGTCGGCACCGGTTACCGCGTGACCGCTCGCGGCTCGGACCTCGAGTTCGCGCTCGGCTTCAGCCACCCGGTCGTCGTCCGGGCCCCCGAGGGCATCACCTTCGCGGTCGAGAACAACACCCGCTTCTCGGTGGCCGGCATCGACAAGCAGCAGGTCGGCGAGGTCGCTGCGAACATCCGCAAGCTCCGCAAGCCCGACCCGTACAAGGGCAAGGGCGTGCGCTACGCCGGCGAGCAGATCCGCCGCAAGGTCGGAAAGGCTGGTAAGTGACGATGGCTCTCTCCACCCAGCGCACCCAGAAGGGCAAGGCCGCCGCTCTCAAGCGTCGCCACACCCGAGTGCGCAAGAAGGTCGTGGGCACCCCCGAGCGTCCGCGCCTGGTCGTCACCCGGTCCTCCCGGCACGTCTTCGTGCAGGTCGTCGACGACGCGGCGGGGCGCACCCTCGTGTCGGCCTCGACCATGGAGGCGGACCTGCGCGCCAGCGGCGACGACAAGTCGGCCAAGGCGAAGGCCGTCGGCGTCCTCGTCGGCGAGCGGGCCAAGGCGGCCGGCATCGAGGCCGTGGTCTTCGACCGCGGCGGCAACCGCTACGCGGGTCGTGTCGCGGCGATCGCCGACGGCGCCCGCGAGGCTGGTCTCGCTCTGTGATGACCCGAACTGTCGACGAGATGAGGAACGTCTGATGCCTGGACCCCAGCGCCGAGGCGCCGGCGCCGGTGCGGCCGGCGGCGGCGACAACCGCAACAACGACCGTCGGGACCGCCGCGACGGCGGCCGCGACCAGCGTGGACGGGGCGACGCGGGCGACCGCGGCAACTTCGTCGAGCGCGTCGTGACCATCAACCGCGTGGCCAAGGTCGTCAAGGGCGGCCGCCGCTTCAGCTTCACGGCCCTCGTGGTCGTGGGCGACGGCGACGGCACCGTCGGTGTCGGCTACGGCAAGGCCAAGGAGGTGCCCGCGGCGATCGCCAAGGGCGTCGAGGAGGCCAAGAAGAACTTCTTCCGCGTGCCGCGCATCCAGGGCACCATCCCGCACCCCGTGCAGGGCGAGAAGGCGGCCGGCGTGGTCATGCTGCGCCCGGCCTCCCCGGGTACCGGCGTCATCGCCGGCGGCCCGGTGCGCGCCGTGCTGGAGTGCGCGGGCGTGCACGACGTCCTGTCCAAGTCCCTGGGCAGCGACAACGCCATCAACATCGTCCAGGCGACGGTCGAGGCCCTGCGCGGCCTCGAGCGCCCCGAGCAGGTCGCGGCCCGCCGCGGTCTGCCGGTGGACCAGGTCGCCCCGGTCGCGCTGCTGCGCGCCCAGGCCGCGGGGGTGACCGCCTGATGGGTCGCATCAAGGTCACCCAGGTGAAGTCGGGCATCGGTGGCAAGCAGAACCAGCGCGACACCCTGCGCAGCCTCGGGCTGCACAAGATCGGGCAGAGCGTCGTCAAGGACGACAAGCCCGAGTTCCGCGGCATGGCCAACACGGTCGCGCACCTCGTGACCGTCGAGGAGGTTGACTGACATGGCGAACCAGCCGGGCGAGCACGTCCTGAAGCTGCACCACCTGCGCCCCGCCCCGGGCTCGCACACCGCCAAGACCCGCGTCGGCCGCGGTGAGGCCAGCAAGGGCAAGACCGCCGGTCGCGGCACCAAGGGCACCAAGGCGCGCTACTCCGTGCCCGAGGCGTTCGAGGGCGGCCAGATGCCCCTGCACATGCGCCTGCCGAAGCTGCGCGGCTTCAAGAACCCCTTCCGGGTGGAGTACCAGGTCGTGAACCTGGACAAGCTGGCCTCCCTCTACCCCGAGGGCGGCACGGTGACGGTCGACGACCTCGTCGCCAAGGGCGCGGTCCGCAAGGGCCAGCCCGTCAAGGTCCTCGGCACCGGTGAGGTGACCGTGGCCCTGCAGGTGACGGTGGACAAGTTCTCCACCTCGGCCGCGGAGAAGATCGCGGCCGCCGGCGGGAGCACCACCACCGCCTGAGGCCCCGCCTCGCGGCTGCACCAGCTCCACCCGCACACGGCGGTAGCGGCGAGTGATCGCCCGCTACCGCCGTGTGCGCGTTGTGGGGGACTGTAGGGTGCACCGGGACGGCCCCCGCAGCTCGCTGCGCTCGCCGTCCCGGCAGGCCCTCCGCAAGTCCGTCCTCGAAGTCCACCCGCCGTGCCCCGCCGGGCAGCGGCGGCGCAGGAGGTTCACGTGCTCACCGCATTGGCCCGGGCGTTCCGCACGCCGGACCTGCGCCGCAAGCTGCTGTTCACGCTCGGCATCATCGTCCTGGTGCGCGTGGGGTCCTTCGTGCCCACGCCCGGTGTGGACTACTCCGCCGTGCAGCAGTGCATCGCGCTGGCCGAGTCCGGCAACGACCTGCTCGGCCTGGTCAACCTCTTCTCCGGCGGCGCGCTGCTGCAGCTGAGCGTCTTCGCGCTCGGGATCATGCCGTACATCACGGCGAGCATCATCATCCAGCTGCTCACCGTCGTGATCCCCCGCTTCGAGGCGCTGAAGAAGGAGGGTCAGCAGGGCACGACCAAGCTGACCCAGTACACGCGCTACCTCACGATCGCGCTGGCGGTGCTGCAGTCCACCACCTACGTCACGATCGCCCGGGACCCCTCGAGGCTGTTCGGCACGGCCTGCAACGCCGACGTGGTGCCGGACCAGAGCATCCCCACGATCGTCCTCATGGTCATGACCATGACGGCCGGCACCGGTCTGATCATGTGGCTGGGCGAGCTGGTCACCGAGCGCGGCGTCGGCAACGGCATGTCCCTGCTGATCTTCACCCAGATCGCCGCCGGCTTCCCCACGTCGCTGTGGGCGATCCAGCGCGAGCGGGGCACCCTGACCTTCGCCGCGGTCATCCTCATGGGTCTGGTCGTCGTCGCCGCCGTCGTCGCGGTCGAGCAGTCCCAGCGCCGGGTGCCCGTCCAGTACGCCAAGCGCATGATCGGCCGGCGCATGTACGGCGGGACCTCCACCTACATCCCGCTGAAGGTCAACATGGCCGGCGTCATCCCGGTCATCTTCGCCTCCTCGCTGCTGTACCTGCCGGCCCTGGTGGCCCAGTTCAGCGACCAGAACGCCTCGTGGGTGGTGTGGATCAACGCCCACCTGGTGCGCGGCGACCACCCGTACTACATGATCGCGTACTTCCTGCTGATCATCTTCTTCGCGTACTTCTACGTCGCGATCACGTTCAACCCGGACGAGGTCGCCGAGAACATGCGCAAGTACGGCGGCTTCATCCCCGGCGTGCGCGCCGGCCGGCCGACCGCCGAGTACCTCGACTACATCCTCACGCGCATCACCCTGCCGGGCTCGCTGTACCTGGGGCTCGTGTCGCTGCTCCCCCTGATCGCGCTGGTGGCGTTCAACGCCAACTCCAACTTCCCCTTCGGGGGCACCTCGATCCTGATCATCGTCGGGGTCGGGCTCGAGACCGTGAAGCAGATCGAGTCCCAGCTCCAGCAGCGCAACTACGAAGGGTTCTTGCGATGAGTCGTCTCGTCCTCCTCGGTCCGCCGGGTGCCGGCAAGGGCACGCAGGCCAAGCTCCTGTCCGCCCGCCTGGACGTCCCGGCCATCTCCACCGGCGACATCTTCCGCGCCAACGTGGCCCAGGGCACCGAGCTCGGCGTGAAGGTCAAGGAGTACATGGACGCCGGTCGCTACGTGCCCGACGCCGTGACCAACGCGATGGTCCGCGACCGCCTGGACCAGCCCGACGCCGCCGGCGGCTTCATCCTGGACGGCTACCCGCGCACCACCGACCAGGTGCACGAGCTGGACGAGATGCTCGCCGCGGCCGGCGCCAAGCTGGACCGGGTCCTGGAGATCACCGCCGACGCCGACGAGCTGGTGCGCCGCCTGAGCCGGCGCGCGCAGCTGGAGGGCCGCAGCGACGATACCGAGGACGTCATCCGCACCCGCCAGCAGGTCTACCTGGAGCAGACCGCCCCGCTGGTCGCGCTGTACTCCGAGCGCGGCCTGCTGCGCAGCGTGGACGGCCTGGGCGAGGTCGCCGAGGTGACCGCGCGGCTGCTGGACGCGCTCGCCTCCGACGCCGGCTGAGGGGCGGCGTTGTTCGGCCGCGAGCGCATCGAGATCAAGACCCCCGAGCAGGTGCTCGCCATGCGCAGGGCGGGTCTGCTCACCCACGCGGCGCTGGAGAGCGCCCGGGCGGCGATCCGCCCGGGCGTGAGCACCCGCGAGCTGGACGCCGTCGCGGCGGAGGTCATCCGCGCCGGCGGGGGCACGTCCAACTTCCTCGGCTACCACGGCTACCCGGCCACCCTGTGCATCTCGGTGAACCACGTCGTGGTCCACGGCATCCCGGGCGAGCAGGTCCTGCGCGAGGGCGACGTGGTCTCCGTGGACGGCGGTGCCGTCGTCGACGGCTGGCACGGCGACTCGGCCTTCACGGCGATCGTGGGGGAGCCGGCCGACCCGGCGGACGCGGAGCTGGTGGAGACCACCCGCCGCGCCATGTGGGCGGGCATCGCCGCCCTGGACCGCCGCGGGCGCGTGGGCGACGTGGGCGCCGCGGTGGAGGACGCCGTGGACGGCCGCTTCGGCATCGTGGACGGCTACACCGGCCACGGCATCGGCACCGCCATGCACATGGCCCCGGAGGTGCTCAACTACCGGGTGCGCGAGAAGGGCCCCAAGGTGCGCCCCGGGCTGTGCCTGGCCGTGGAGCCGATGTGCACCCGCGGCGGGGTGGAGACCGACGTGCTGGCCGACGAGTGGACCGTGGTCACCTCCGACGGCTCGCGCGCGGCGCACTGGGAGCACACCGTGGCGGTGCTGGAGAAGGGCCTGTGGGTGCTCACCGCGCCCGACGGGGGGGCCTCCGAGCTCGGCCCCCTCGGGGTGGACGTGCCGCAGGACTGACTGCGGCGCAACGCCCCCGGCGCTCGCGCCACCTCGATTTCGCCTACGGCGCGCCGTCGACTAAGCTTGACCGTCGGTCCGCCATGCCCACATCCCGACGCGTGAGCGTGGGAGCGAGCGGGCAGACACCGAACCGACACTTGATGGAAAAGCGGAGGACATGCCGAAGAAGGACGGCGTCATCGAGATCGAAGGCACCGTGATCGAAGCCCTGCCGAACGCGATGTTCCGCGTCGAGCTGAGCAACGGTCACAAGGTGCTCGCCCACATCTCCGGGAAGATGCGGCAGCACTACATCCGCATCCTGCCCGAGGACCGGGTGGTCGTCGAGCTCAGCCCCTACGACCTGTCCCGCGGGCGCATCGTCTACCGCTACAAGTGATCCCACCACTGGCCGCCGGCCGCGGTCCCGCCACGCCCGTGGTCGGGGTCCAGCCTGCACGACCGGAGACACGATGAAGGTCAAGCCGAGCGTCAAGAAGATCTGCGACAAGTGCAAGGTGATCCGGCGTCACGGCCGAGTCATGATCATCTGCGAGAACCTGCGCCACAAGCAGCGCCAGGGCTGATCGCACCCCCCGCCGCCGGGCCCCGCAGCCGGCGGCACCCATCGCAGCGCCCGCCCGTCCCGGTGACCACCGGTGCGGGCGACACCCCCGGTCGGAGGCCGGGGACCCGCCCGACGAGAGCGGGAGCGGCGCTGCGGCAGACCTCCGCGACAGAAGAGGGACCACCGCAATGGCACGTCTCGTCGGTGTCGACCTCCCCCGCGAGAAGCGGCTGGAGATCGCGCTCACGTACATCTACGGCGTCGGGCGCACGCGCGCCCAGGAGACGCTGACCGCGACGGGCGTCAGCCCGGACCTGCGCGTCCGCGACCTCACGGACGACGACCTGGTCGCGCTGCGCGACCACATCGAGGGCAACTACCGCGTCGAGGGCGACCTGCGCCGCGAGGTGGCCGCCGACATCCGCCGCAAGGTCGAGATCGGCACCTACCAGGGTCTGCGGCACCGCCGCGGCCTGCCCGTCCGCGGGCAGCGCACCAAGACCAACGCGCGCACCCGCAAGGGCCCCAAGCGCACCGTGGCCGGCAAGAAGAAGGCCGGCCGCAAGTAAGACGCGCGCGGCCCCCCGGGCCGCCTCGCGAGCCGTGCACCGGCTCGCCCTCGCACTCAGTCGTCGCAGTCCACCAGGAGCCCGGACACCATGCCTCCCAAGAGCCGTCAGGCCACGGCGACGCGCAAGCCGCGTCGCAAGGAGAAGAAGAACGTCGCGCACGGTCACGCGCACATCAAGTCGACGTTCAACAACACGATCGTCTCGATCACCGACCCGACCGGTGCGGTGATCGCCTGGGCGTCGGCCGGTCAGGTCGGCTTCAAGGGGTCGCGCAAGTCCACCCCGTTCGCCGCCCAGATGGCCGCCGAGGCCGCCGCCCGCCGCGCCCAGGAGCACGGCATGCGCAAGGTCGACGTCTTCGTCAAGGGTCCCGGCTCCGGCCGGGAGACCGCGATCCGCTCGCTGCAGGCCACCGGCCTGGAGGTCGGCGCGATCCAGGACGTCACCCCCAGCCCGCACAACGGCTGCCGGCCCCCCAAGCGTCGGCGCGTCTGACCCGGTGACGGCGCCGGCCCTCCCCCCGACGGGGGAGGGCCGGCGCCTCCCAGGCCGGCTCGCGCCGGTCCAGCCAGCCAGACCCCGTCGGTGGACCGATGCTGACGGGCGTGCGGGGCGTCATATGGCGGACGCCCGCGGGAAGGAACCTCCGTGCTGATCGCACAGCGCCCCACCCTCACCGAAGACGTCGTCGACGAGTACCGCTCGCGCTTCGTCATCGAGCCCCTCGAGCCCGGCTTCGGGTACACGCTGGGCAACTCCCTGCGCCGGACCCTGCTGTCGTCCATCCCGGGCGCGGCCGTGACGAGCCTGCGCATCGACGGCGTGCTGCACGAGTTCACCAGCGTGCCGGGGGTCAAGGAGGACGTCACCGAGATCGTCCTCAACGTCAAGAACCTCGTCGTCTCCTCCGAGCACGACGAGCCCGTCGTGATGTACCTGCGCAAGCAGGGCCCGGGCGCCGTGACCGCCGCCGACATCGCGCCCCCGGCCGGTGTCGAGGTGCACAACCCCGACCTGCACATCGCGACCCTCAACGGCAAGGGCAAGCTCGAGATGGAGCTGACGGTCGAGCGCGGCCGCGGCTACGTCTCCGCCGCCCAGAACAAGTCCGGCGAGCAGGAGATCGGCCGCATCCCGGTCGACTCCATCTACTCGCCCGTCCTGAAGGTGACGTACAAGGTCGAGGCCACCCGCGTCGAGCAGCGGACGGACTTCGACCGCCTCGTCGTGGACGTGGAGACCAAGCACGCCATCACCCCGCGCGACGCGGTCGCCTCGGCCGGCAAGACGCTCGTGGAGCTGTTCGGCCTGGCGCGCGAGCTCAACGTCGAGGCCGAGGGCATCGACATGGGGCCCTCGCCCACCGACGCGGCGCTGGCCGCCGACCTCGCGCTGGAGATCGAGGCGCTGGACCTGACGGTCCGCTCCTACAACTGCCTCAAGCGCGAGGGCATCCACACCGTCGGCGAGCTGGTCTCGCGCAGCGAGGCCGACCTGCTCGACATCCGCAACTTCGGGCAGAAGTCCATCGACGAGGTCAAGGCCAAGCTGGTCGGCATGGGCCTGCACCTCAAGGACTCCCCGCCCGGGTTCGACCCGAGCACCGCCGTCAACGACTTCGAGGAGGACGACTCGTCCTTCGCCGAGGACGAGCAGCTCTGACCGTCCGCTGACCGTCGCCCGCAGGACCGGGCGACGGCGACCCCGAGGAGATCGACAACCATGCCCACCCCCACCAAGGGTCCGCGGCTCGGCGGCGGGCCGGCCCACGAGAAGCTCATCCTCGCCAACCTGGCGACGCAGCTCTTCGACAACCGCAGCATCACCACGACCGAGGCCAAGGCCCGCCGCCTGCGCCCGTTCGCGGAGAAGCTGATCACCTTCGCCAAGAAGGGCGACCTCGCCTCGCGCCGCCAGGTGATGCGGACCGTGCGCGACAAGTCCGTCGTGCACTTCCTCTTCACCGAGATCGGCCCGGCCATGGCCGAGCGCAACGGCGGCTACACCCGCATCGTGAAGATCGGCCCGCGCAAGGGCGACAACGCCCCCATGGCGGTCATCCAGCTCGTCATGGAGCCGGTCAGCGCCAAGCAGGCCACCGTGCGCGAGGCCGAGCAGGCCGCCGCCAGCGCCGCCGCGGCCTCCACCGCAGCGGCCGTCGCAGCCGACGCCGAGGCCGGCCAGGCCGCGGCGGAGGAGCCCGTCGAGGGCGGCGGCGTGGACCAGCCCGACACCCTGCCCGACGCGGGCGTCGAGCTGGACGCCACCGAGGCCGACCCGAGCGACGAGTCCGCCGGCACCACCCCGGTGACCTCCACCGAGGGCACCACCGAGGACAAGGCCTGAGCGCCACCCCCTCGCACGCCGACGAGCCCGCCCTCCCCACCGGGGAGGGCGGGCTCGTCCGCGCCGGGAGCACCGGGGAGCGGGCACCGGGCGCGCCCGGTGCCCGCTCCCCGGGCACCTCGCCCGCGCAGGACGGCGCGCCCGCGCAGGACGCGGTGCGGCTGCGCCTGGACCTGGGCTACGACGGCACCGGGTTCGCCGGCTGGGCGGAGCAGCCCGGCCTGCGCACCGTGCAGGGCGAGCTGACCCGCGCCCTGGGGCGCGTGCTGCGCCTGGAGCCGCCCCCGCGCACGACCGTGGCCGGGCGCACCGACGCGGGCGTGCACGCCCGCGGCCAGGTCGCCCACGTCGACGTCCCGGCCGCGGCGCTGGCCGCCGCCCCGGGGCGCTCCGGCTCCACCCCGGAGGTCGCCCTCGTGCGGCGGCTGGCCGGCGTGCTGGCCCCCGACGTGCGCGTGCACGCCGTGCGCCGGGCACCCGCCGGCTTCGACGCGCGCTTCTCCGCGCTGCGCCGCCGCTACGCCTACCGCGTCAGCGACCACCCCGCCGGCGCCCCGCCGCTGCGCCGCCACGACGTGCTCGCCCACCGCCGTCCGCTGGACGCCGCCGCGATGGACGCGGCCGCCCGCTCCCTGGTGGGCCTGCACGACTTCGCCGCGTACTGCCGCCCCCGCGCCGGCGCCACCACCGTACGCACGCTCCTGGCCTACTCCTGGCGCCGCGAGCAGGACGGCCCCGACGCCGGGCTGCTCGTGGCCGACGTGCGCGCCGACGCCTTCTGCCACTCCATGGTCCGCGCCCTGGTGGGCGCCGCGCTGGCCGTCGGCGAGGGCCGCCGCGACGTCGACTGGCCCGCGCGCGTGCTCGGGCTGGCCGTGCGCGACCCCGCCGTGGCCGTCGTCGCCGCGCACGGGCTGTGCCTGGAGGAGGTCTCCTACCCGGCCGACGCCGAGCTGGCCGCCCGCGCCCGCGAGGCGCGCGCCGTGCGCTCGCTGCCCGGCGCCGCGCGGCCCTGAGCCGTCCCCGCCGCCGCCCGGGCGGCGGCGGGCAGGGCGCTCGGGGGCTGGTGCGGGCCCGCCGCCGGGCGTGGGGCACTCTTGCGCGGTGCCCACGCTCGTGCTCGTCCGCCACGCCAAGGCGGACACCCCCCTCGGCCTGCAGGACATCGCCCGCCCCCTGACCGAGCGCGGCCGCGCCGACGCCGCCGCGGCGGGGCGCTGGCTGGCCGGCGAGGTCGCCGCGCCCGACCTGCTGGTGACCTCCCCGGCCCGCCGCACCGAGGAGACCACCGCCCGGCTGCTGGACGCCTGGGGCGTCGAGCCCGCCGTCGTCGACGAGGAGCGCGTGTACGAGGCCTCCCTGGGCGACCTGCTGCGCCTGGTGCGCGGGCTGGACACCGAGCGCCCCGACGCGGTGGTCGTGCTCGTCGGGCACAACCCCGGCCTCAGCGACCTGCTGGAGGCCCTGACCGGCGAGGTGCAGCAGCTGCGCACCGCCGGCGTCGCGGTCCTGGACGTGGCGGGGGAGTGGGCCGACGCCGACAGCACCAGCTGCACCCTGCGCACCGCCGCCACCCCGCGCGCGTGAGGCGCGCAGCGCCCGTGCGGCCCGTGCCGTCCGTCCGTGCCGTGCGGTCCGTGCGGGTGGCGGCGGGAAAACCCGGCGCGCCGGTGCGGCGCGCCCGGGCAGACTGAGCGCCCGTGGGTCACGTCGACGTCCAGGCCGTCAGCCACGAGCTGCCCGACGGGCGGCCCCTGCTGCACGAGGTCTCCTTCCGCGTCGCCGACGGCACCACCACGGCGCTGGTCGGCCCCAACGGCACCGGCAAGACGACGCTGCTGCGCCTGGTCGCCGGGGACGAGCCGCTGCAGTCCGGCGCCGTCGCGCGCAGCGGCGGGTTGGGCGTCATGCGCCAGTTCGTCGGCTCGGTGCGCGACAGCACCACCGTCGGCGAGCTGCTGCTGTCGGTGGCGCCCCCGCCGCTGCGCGCGGCCGCCGCCGCCGTGGAGGCGGCGGAGCTGGCGATGCTGGAGACCGACGCCGAGCGCGAGCAGGTGCGCTACGCGCAGGCCCTGGCGGACTTCGGCGACGTCGGCGGCTACGACGCCGAGGTCGGCTGGGACGAGTGCACCGCCGCGGCCCTGGGGGTGGGCTTCGAGGCGTGCCGGCACCGCCTGGTGCGCACCCTCTCCGGCGGCGAGCAGAAGCGCCTGGTGCTGGAGGCCCTGCTGCGCGGCCCCGACGAGGTGCTGCTGCTGGACGAGCCGGACAACTACCTCGACGTGCCCGGCAAGCGGTGGCTGGAGGAGCAGCTGCGGGCCACGGCCAAGTCGGTGCTGCTGGTCAGCCACGACCGCGAGCTGCTCTCCGCGGCCGCCGACCGCATCGTCACGCTGGAGCCGGGCGCGCTGGGCGCCGTCTCCTGGGTGCACGGCGGCTCCTTCGCCACCTACGGGGCCGCGCGCGCCGCGCGCGGGGAGCGGCTGGAGGAGCTGCGCCGGCGCTGGGACGAGGAGCGCGTGAAGCTGCGCGCCCTGGTGCTCACGCTGCGCGAGAGGTCGAAGTTCAACGACGGCATGGCCTCGCGCTACGCGGCCGCGCAGACCCGGCTGGCCCGGTTCGAGGAGGTCGGCCCCCCGCAGGCGCCCCCGGCCGCGCAGGACGTGCGCATGCGCCTGCGCGGGGGGCGCACGGGCAAGCGCGCCGTGGTGTGCGAGCGGCTGGAGCTGACGGGGCTGATGGCGCCCTTCGACGCGGAGCTGCACCTGGGCGACCGGGTGGCGGTGCTCGGCTCCAACGGCTCGGGCAAGTCGCACTTCCTGCGGCTGCTGGCCGCCGGCGGCTCCGACCCGGACCCCGAGCACGCCCCCGTCGACGAGCACCCCGTGGCGCCGGTGCCCCACGCGGGCGCGGTGCGGCTGGGGGCCCGGGTGCGCCCGGGCTGGTTCGCCCAGACGCACGAGCAGCCCGCCCTGCTCGGGCGCACCCTGCTGGACGTGCTGCACCGCGGCACCGACCACCGCAGCGGGCTGGACCGCGAGGCGGCCGCGCGGGCGCTGGACCGCTACGGCCTGGCCGCCGCCGCCGAGCAGCGCTTCGAGCACCTCTCCGGCGGGCAGCAGGCCCGGCTGCAGATCCTCCTGCTGGAGCTGTCCGGCGCCACGCTGCTGCTGCTGGACGAGCCCACCGACAACCTCGACCTGCACTCCGCCGAGGCGCTGGAGCAGGCGCTGGCCTCCTTCGAGGGCACCGTGGTGGCCGTCACGCACGACCGCTGGTTCGCGCGCGGCTTCGACCGCTTCCTCGTCTTCGGCGCCGACGGGCGCGTCGTGGAGAGCGCGGAGCCGGTCTGGGACGTCGCCCGGGTGGCCCGAGCGCGCTGAGCCGGCGGGGCCCGCACCAGCCGTTTTGACCCGTCGGCGATCGGCCGGGTAACGTCATGGGTCGTTGTGCCCACGCAGTGCCTGTCGGCCCGGCCCCCGCAACGGGGACCCCGGAGCGGACGGCCCCGAGCGCGGGCCCGTTCCGCAATCGTCTCGAGGAGATGGGCAAGCCCCGTGCGCACGTTCACCCCGAAGCCCGGCGACATCGACCGCCGCTGGCTCGTCATCGACGCGGAGGACGTCGTCCTGGGTCGCCTCGCGTCGCAGACGGCCACCCTGCTCCGCGGCAAGCACAAGCCGACCTTCGCCCCGCACGTCGACGGCGGCGACTTCGTCGTCATCGTCAACGCGGCCAAGGTGGCCCTCACCGGCTCCAAGCGCGACCAGAAGATCGCCTACCGCCACTCCGGCTACCCGGGCGGCCTGAAGGCGACCAGCTACGTCGACCTGCTGGAGAAGAGCCCGGAGAAGGCCGTCGAGAAGGCGGTCCGCGGCATGCTGCCGAAGAACTCGCTGGGGCGGCAGATGCTGTCCAAGCTCAAGGTCTACGCCGGCCCGGAGCACCCGCACGCGGCGCAGCAGCCGCAGCCCTTCGAGCTGACCCAGGTCGCGCAGTGAGCACTGCGCCCACTGCGAACTGACTGAGGAGAACCGTGGCCGAGTACACCACCGAGACCGTCGACGACATCACCGAGTCCGACGAGTTCACCGGCACCTACACCAGCGAGTCCGCGCAGCCGCAGACCGGCGGCAACAGCGTGATCGCCCCCGGCGGGGCCACCGGCCGCCGCAAGGAGGCCATCGCCCGCGTGCGCATCGTCCCCGGCTCCGGCAAGTGGTCGATCAACGGCCGTGAGCTGGAGAACTACTTCCCGAACAAGGTGCACCAGCAGCTCGTCAACGAGCCGTTCCGGGTCACCGCGCTCGAGGGGTCCTTCGACGTGATCGCCCGCATCCACGGCGGCGGCAGCTCCGGCCAGGCCGGTGCGCTGCGCCTGGGCGTGGCCCGCGCGCTCAACGCCATCGACCTCGAGGCGAACCGCCCGGCGCTGAAGAAGGCCGGGTTCCTGACCCGCGACCCGCGCGCCACCGAGCGCAAGAAGGCCGGTCTGAAGAAGGCCCGCAAGGCGCCGCAGTTCAGCAAGCGCTGATCCGCGCCCGTTCCGGCGGGCACGTTCAGCACCGGCGGCGCCAGCGCCGCTGCACCACCACGACGGCCCCGGGGGACACCGCCCCCGGGGCCGTCGTGGCGTCAGGACCGGTTCGACCGAGTGGGGAGCAGGCGCAGTGGGACGACTCTTCGGCACCGACGGGGTGCGTGGCCTGGCCAACGTCGACCTCACGGCGGACATGGCCCTGGGCCTGTCCGTCGCGGCGGCCACCGTGCTCGTGGAGCCGGGCGGCGAGACGCACCCGCGCGCCCTGGTGGCCCGCGACCCGCGCGTGTCGGGGCAGTTCCTGTCCGCGGCCGTCGTGGCCGGCCTGGCCAGCGCCGGGGTGGACGTGCTCGACGTGGGTGTCCTGCCCACCCCTGCGCTGGCGCACCTGGTGCAGACCTCCGGCGCCGACTTCGGCGTCGTGCTGTCCGCCTCGCACAACCCCATGCCCGACAACGGGCTGAAGATCTTCGCCCGCGGCGGCGTGAAGCTGCCCGACGAGGTCGAGGACGCCGTCGAGCGCGAGTTCCGCAGCGGTGGCGGGCGCCGCCCCACCGGCGCGGCCGTCGGGCGCGTGCACTCCGGCCCCGACGTCGAGCAGGACGCCGCCGACACCTACGTCGCGCACCTGCTGGCCTCCCTGCCGCACGCGCTGGACGGCCTGCACGTCGTGGTGGACTGCGCCAACGGCGCGGCCAGCGCCATCGCCCCGCGGGTGCTGGCCGAGGCCGGCGCGCGCGTGACCACCCTCTTCGCGCACCCCGACGGGCTGAACATCAACGACGGGTGCGGCTCGACGCACCTGGGCCCGCTCACCGAGGCCGTCCTGGCGCACGGCGCCGACGTCGGCATCGCCCACGACGGCGACGCCGACCGCTGCCTGGCCGTGGACGCCGCCGGGGACGTCGTCGACGGCGACCAGATCCTGGCCGTGCTGGCGCTGGCGCTGCGCGACCGCGGGGAGCTGACCGGCTCCACCCTCGTGGCCACCGTCATGAGCAACCTCGGCCTGCGCCTGGCCATGCGCCGCGAGGGCGTGCGCCTGGTGGAGACGGCCGTGGGCGACCGCTACGTGCTGGAGGCGCTGAACGCCGGGGGCTGGAGCATCGGCGGGGAGCAGAGCGGGCACGTCGTGCTGCCCGCGCACGCCACCACCGGCGACGGCGTGCTGACCGCGCTGCACCTGCTGGCGCGCGTGGCGCAGACCGGGCGCCCCCTGGCGGAGCTGGCCGGCGTCGTCGAGCGCCTGCCGCAGGTGCTCGTCAACGTCCCCGGCGTGGACAAGTCCCGCGCGGGCCGGGACGAGGCGCTGGCCGCCGCCGTGGCCGCCGCCGAGGCGGAGCTGGGGGAGACCGGCCGGGTGCTGCTGCGCCCCAGCGGCACCGAGCCCCTCGTGCGGGTCATGGTCGAGGCCGCCCGCACCGAGCACGCGCAGGAGATCGCCGACCGCCTCGCGGGGGTCGTGCAGCAGCGCCTGGCCCTGTGAGCCGGCCCGGCCGCTCCCGCCGCCGGGCCGGGCTCAGATCTTGCGCAGCCGCACCTGCTGCACCGAGTGGTCGGCGCCCTTGCGCAGCACGCACGTGGCCCGCCCGCGGGTGGGGCGCACGTTCTCCACGAGGTTCGGCTCGTTGATCTCCGCCCAGATGCGCTCCGCGCGCGCCACGGCCTGCTCGTCGGTGAGCTCGGCGTAGCGGCGGAAGTACGACTCCGGCCGGCTGAACGCGGTGCGGCGCAGCTCCAGGAACCGCGACACGTACCAGGAGCGCACGTCGTCGGTGCGGGCGTCGACGTACAGCGAGAAGTCGAAGTAGTCGCTGACGGCCACGCCCTGGGTGCCGTCGGCGCGCACCCGCGCCGGCTGCAGCACGTTCAGGCCCTCGACGATGAGCACGTCGGGGTGGCGCACCACGATCTCCTCGCCGGGCACGATGTCGTACGTCAGGTGCGAGTACACCGGCGCGCGCACCTCCGCGGCCCCGGACTTCACCGACGAGACGAAGCGCAGCAGCGCCCGGCGGTCGTAGGACTCCGGGAACCCCTTGCGGTGCAGCAGCCCGCGGCGCTCCAGCTCCGCGTTGGGCAGCAGGAACCCGTCGGTGGTCACCAGCTCCACGCGCGGGGTCTCCGGCCAGTGCGAGAGCAGCTCGCGCAGCACGCGCGCGGTGGTGGACTTGCCCACCGCCACCGACCCGGCGACGCCGACGACGAAGGGGGTGCGCCGGGTCCGCTCGCCCAGGAACGTCGAGGTCGCCGCGTGCAGGCTGCCGGTGGCGCGCTCGTACAGCGTCAGCAGCCGCGACAGCGGCAGGTACACCTCCTCCACCTCGCGCAGGTCCACGCGGTCGCCCAGGCCGCGCAGCCGCCCGAGGTCCTCGGCGGTCAGCGTCAGCGGCGTGGAGGCCCGCAGCCGGCTCCACCCCTCGCGGTCCAGCACCACGTAGGGGGAGCCCTCCGACGTCTCCCGGTGCGTCTCCCGGTGCGCCTCCCGGTGGGCCTCCGGGTGCGGCTCCCGGTGCGGCCCGGGCGTGCTGGCGCCGCGCTGCGGCGGCGCCGCCGGCGCCTGCGGGGTCCCGGGCAGGGGTCCGGCCGTGCTCACCGGCGGCACGGTACCCGGTGCCGGAGCGCGCCCGGCGCGCTCGCCCGGCCGGGCGGGCCCACCCGGCGCCGCGACGCGCGCGCGGGTGGCGCCGCGAGCGCGCTCCACCGGCGCACCGCCCGCGGACCGTACGCTGCTGGCATGTGCGGCATCGTGGGCTACGTCGGGCGACCCGGGGCACCGGGCGCGGCAGCGGGGGGCGGCGCCGCCGTCGCCCTGGAGGGGCTGCGGCGGCTGGAGTACCGCGGGTACGACTCCGCCGGCATCGCCGTGGTCAGCGAGGGGGCCGTGGCGGTGCGCAAGCGCGCCGGCAAGCTCGCCAACCTCGTCGAGCTGCTGGACGCCGACCCGCTGCCGGCGGCGCACACCGCGATCGGGCACACCCGCTGGGCCACCCACGGCGGCCCCACGGACGCCAACGCGCACCCGCACGTCGACGGCACCGGCCGCGTGGCCGTCATCCACAACGGCATCGTGGAGAACTTCGCGGCCCTGCGCGCCGAGCTGCGCGAGAGCGGCGTGGAGTTCACCAGCGAGACCGACACCGAGGTCGTCGCCCACCTGCTCGGCGCCCAGCTCGAGCGCACCGGCGACCTCACCGAGGCCATGCGCGCGGTGTGCCTGCGCCTGGAGGGCGCCTTCACGCTGCTGGCCGTGCACGCCGACGCCCCCGGCGTCATCGTCGGCGCCCGCCGTAACTCCCCGCTCGTGGTCGGCCTGGGCGAGGGCGCGAACTACCTCGGCTCGGACGTGGCCGCGTTCATCGCCCACACCCGCGAGGCGCTGGAGCTGGGCCAGGACCAGGTCGTGACCATCACCCCCGACGCGGTGGACGTCGTCGGCTTCGACGGCGCGCCCGCGCAGGGCCGGCGCTTCCACGTCGACTGGGACGCCTCCGCCGCCGAGAAGGGCGGCTTCCCCTCCTTCATGGCCAAGGAGATCCACGACCAGCCCCAGGCCATCGCGGACACCCTGCTGGGGCGCACCGACGCCGGCGGGCGCCTGCAGCTGGACGAGATGAAGATCTCCGAGGCGGAGCTGCGCGCCGTCGACAAGATCGTCGTCATCGCGTGCGGCACCGCCGCCTACGCCGGGCAGGTCGCCAAGTACGCCATCGAGCACTGGTGCCGCATCCCGGTGGAGGTGGAGCTGGCGCACGAGTTCCGCTACCGCGACCCGGTGGTCTCCGAGCGCACCCTCGTGGTGGCGATCTCGCAGTCCGGCGAGACCATGGACACGATCATGGCGGTGCGCCACGCCCGCGAGCAGGGCGCCAAGGTGCTGGCCATCTGCAACACCAACGGCTCCACCATCCCCCGCGAGTCCGACGCCGCGCTGTACACGCACGCCGGCCCGGAGATCGCGGTGGCCTCCACCAAGGCGTTCCTCGCGCAGATCACCGCCTGCTACCTGCTGGGGCTGTACCTGGCGCAGCTGCGCGGCAACAAGTTCGCCGACGAGGTCGCCGACGTCCTCGCCCAGCTGCACGAGGTGCCCGGCCAGGTCCGCCAGGTCCTCGACGGCCTGGAGCAGGTGCGCGAGATCGCCCGGTACATGGCCGACACCCGCTCGGTGCTGTTCCTGGGCCGCCACGTCGGCTACCCGGTGGCCATGGAGGGGGCGCTGAAGCTCAAGGAGCTCGCCTACATCCACGCCGAGGGCTTCGCCGCCGGCGAGCTCAAGCACGGCCCCATCGCCCTGGTCGAGCCCGGCCAGCCGGTGTTCGTCGTCGTGCCCAGCCCGCGCGGGCGCGACTCGCTGCACTCCAAGGTCGTCTCCAACATCCAGGAGGTGCGCGCCCGCGGGGCCCGCACCCTCGTCATCGCCGAGCAGGGCGACACCGAGGTGGAGCCGTACGCGGACGTCGTCATCCGCATCCCGCGCACCTCCACGCTGCTCTCGCCGCTGCTGGCGGTGGTGCCGCTGCAGGTGTTCGCGTGCGAGCTGGCCACCGCCAAGGGCCTGGACGTCGACCAGCCGCGCAACCTGGCCAAGTCCGTCACCGTCGAGTGAGCACCCGCTCCGCCGCGCGCTGAGGGCACCCCGCCGGGGGCGGCCCGGACCCCTCGTGGGACCGTGGCCGCCTGCCGGAGGGGGATGACCGTGATCGTCGGAGTGGGTATCGACGTCGTCGACATCGCGCGGTTCGCGCGCCAGGTGGAGCGCACGCCGCGGCTGCTGGACCGCTTGTTCGGCGACGGCGAGCGCGGCCTGCCCGCCGAGTCGCTGGCCGCGCGCTTCGCCGCCAAGGAGGCCGTCGCCAAGGCGCTGGGCGCCCCGGTGGGCCTGGTGTGGCGCGACGTGGTCGTCGAGCGCGAGGACGGGCACCGCCCCGAGATCGTCGTGCGCGGCAGCGCCGAGCGCATCGCCCGCCAGGCGGGCGTGGAGCGCTTCCACCTCTCGCTCTCGCACGACGCCGGCATCGCCACCGCGATGGTCGTCGCCGAGGGCAGCTGACCCGGCGCTGACCCGGCGCTGACCCCGCGCTGACCCCGCCCCGGGCGCCCGGTCCGCCGGCGTGCCGAGCGGGCCCGGCGGTGCCAGGGTCGGGGCGTGATCGAAGCGCACGCCGTCGCCGACGTCCGCGCCGCGGAGCGGGCCGTGATGGCCACCGTGCCCGAGGGCGCCCTCATGCAGCGCGCCGCCGCCGCCCTCGACGCCGAGTGCGCCGCGGTGCTGCGCGCCGCCACCGGCCGCGTCACCGGCCGCCGCGTCGTCGTCCTCGCCGGCGCCGGCGACAACGGCGGCGACGCCCTGTTCGCCGCCGCCCGCCTCGCCGGCCGCGGCGCCGGCGTCCTGGTGCTGACCACCGCGCCCACCGCGCACGGGGAGGGCC
>NZ_JAAALM010000089.1 GCF_009906395.1 Kineococcus indalonis | reverse complement strand
GGTGCGGCCGCGCACCGCGTCGTGCGCGGGGGCCGGGCGGGTGGTGCGCTCGTGGGCGGACGGTGCCCGGACCGTGGGGCCCGGCGGCTCTGCCGGACTGGTGCTCGAGGGTAGGACCGCGGTGGACGCGGGCACAAGCGACCGCCCCGTCACGGACCGGTGACGGCGCGGGGACCGGTGGTGCGGTCCCCGCCCGGTCACCGGCCCCGTGACGGGGCGGTCTCGGTGGAGCGGTGCGGGTGGAGCGGTGTCAGCGGAACAGGCGCAGCGGCACCGCGTCGGCCATGGCCCGCATCCCCGCGTCGTTGGGGTGCAGGCCGTCGCCGGAGTCGTAGCGGGGGTTCAGCCGCCGGTGGTCGCGCGGGTCGCGCAGGGCGGCGTCGAAGTCGACGACCGCGTCGTACTCGCCGCTGGTGCGGATCCAGTGGTTCACCTGCTGGCGGGCGGCCTCGTTCTCCTCGGAGAAGAAGCCGAGGGTGTCGCCCTCGAACGGCAGGATCGTGCCGCCGATCGCCGTCATGCCCTGCTGGTGGGCGCGGGCCACGAGCTGGCGGTGCGCGTCGACGATCTGCTGCGCGGTGACGGTCTCGGACTCCGGCGCGGAGGTGCCGGGGTGGCCGAGGTCGTTGACGCCCAGCAGGACCACGAGGTACTCCGCGCCCGGCTGGGCGGCCACGTCGCGGTCGAAGCGGCGCAGGGCGCTCTGGCCGAAGTAGGCCGCGTAGCCCTCCGCCGGCGAGCCGGCCGGCGGGTTGGGGTCGTGCAGCAGGCGGTTGCCGCTGACGCCCTCGTTGAGCACGCCGCGCTCGGGCATGCCGCGCGCCTCGCGCAGCCGCTGGGCCAGCAGGTCCGGCCAGCGCCGGTTGGCCCCGCGGGTGGTCTCGGCGCCGTCGGTGATGGAGTCGCCCAGCGCCACGATCGCCGCGGCGTGCTCCTGCTCGGGCACCAGCACGCTGACGCCGGAGAGGAAGTACCACTGCCCCACCGTGGCGGTGGGCGTCACGCGCTCGGCGCCGGTGACGTTGCCGGCGGCGACGACGTTGTCCTGGTAGGGGAAGGCGTGCACGGTGGTCACCGGGGTGCGCTGCGGCAGGTGGATGCTGACGACGAGGTCCCCGCCCTCGGGCAGGCCCAGCTGCACCGGGTCGCTGAGCAGCGGCGCGCCGGCCGGCACGGTGGTGGAGGTGCTGCCGCCGAAGGTGAGCCTGCGGTCGGTGCCCGGCTGCACGTCGGTGCCGGTGCTGCCGGCGCGCAGGCCGACGTGCGCCTCGCCGACGAGCAGCGGCGCCTCGCCGAACTCGTTGGTGAAGCGCACCTGCAGGCTGTCGCCGCCGATGCTGGCGTGCACCACCTGCCGGACGGTCTGGTCCTCCAGGACGCTCACGCCGCCGGCGGGCACGGCGGTGGGCACGTCGGCCCACGTGCCGATCCACTCCCCGCCGGTGCCGCGCCCGTGGGCGCTCTTCGCGGTGACGGCGGCCTCCGGGGCGGAGACCGCGGGGGCGGCCAGGCCGAGCACGAGGGTGCCGGCGAGCAGGCCGGCGGCGCGCAGGCGCCGGGTGGGGGTGGTCATCGTCCCGTGCCCCTTCACGCGCGCTTCGCCGGCAGGGTGAAGCGCCACCCGGCGAGCCGCAGCTCGGGGATGAGCGTCTCGACGGCGTCGACGGTGCCGCTGCGGTCCCCGCCGCCGTCGTGCATGAGGATCACCGAGCGCGGCTGCAGGCGCTCGCGCACGCGCTGGGCGATGACCTCGGCGCCGGGCTCCTCCCAGTCCTCCACGGCGAAGGTCCAGCCCAGCGGCTCCATGTCGAGGCGCTGGGCGACGCGCGCGCTGACGCCCCAGGAGCCGTAGGGGGCGCGGAAGTACGGGATCTCCGCGTCGGGCACGGCCCAGCGGATGAGGGCGTTGGTGGCCTCCAGGTCGGCGCGCACCTGCGCGGCGGTGGCGGTGCCCAGGTCGTCGTGGCGCACCGAGTGGTTGCACAGGGTGTGGCCCTCGGCGGCGATGCGGCGCACCAGGTCCGGGTCGGCCGCGACCTGGTCGCCCTGCAGGCAGAAGACGGCCTTGACCCGGTAGGCGCGCAGGACGTCGAGCAGGCGCTCGGTGTCGGCGCCGTGGGGGCCGTCGTCGAAGGTCAGGGCGACCGACTGCCCGGCGCCCCGGGCGGTGCTGATCGGCTCGGGGGCCGGTCTGGCCCGCGCCGCGTCCGCCTGCGCCGGCAGGGCCGGGGCGGCGGTGAGGGCCGCGAGCGCCAGGGCGGTGGCGGCCAGGCGGCGGGTCAGCGGCGAACGGGCGAGCGTGGACACGGACAGCTCCACGGAGCTACCTCCTCGTAGCTGGGGTGAGGCTGTGAAGGTACGACGGAGCTCCCGTTCCCGCAAGGATTCCGGAAGGATCCGGTGTGCGCGGGGCGCCCTCCCGCCGCGGCGGGAGGGCGCCCGGGTGGAGCGGGAGGGCTCAGGCGCCCAGCAGGCGGCTGCCCAGCCAGCCGGCGACCTGGCCCAGGCCCACGCGCTCCTGCGCCATGGTGTCGCGCTCGCGGATCGTCACGGCCTGGTCCTCCAGGGTGTCGAAGTCCACGGTGATGCAGTACGGCGTGCCGACCTCGTCGTGGCGGCGGTAGCGCCGGCCGATGGCGCCGGCGTCGTCGAACTCCACGTTCCAGTGCGTGCGCAGCTCGGCGGCCAGGTCGCGCGCCTTGGGCGAGAGCTGCTCGTTGCGCGAGAGCGGGAAGACCGCGGCCTTCACCGGGGCCAGGCGGTGGTCCAGGCGCAGCACCGTGCGCTTGTCCACGCCGCCCTTGGTGTTGGGCGCCTCGTCCTCGGAGTAGGCGTCCACGAGGAACGCCATGAGGGAGCGGGTCAGGCCGGCCGCGGGCTCGATGACGTACGGCGTCCAGCGCTCGCCCTTGGCCTGGTCGAAGTACGACAGGTCCACGCCCGACTCGCGCGAGTGGGTGGACAGGTCGTAGTCGGTGCGGTTGGCGATGCCCTCCAGCTCGCCCCACTCCGAGCCGGTGAACCCGAAGCGGTACTCGATGTCCACGGTGCGCTTGGAGTAGTGCGAGAGCTTCTCCGCCGGGTGCTCGAAGAAGCGCAGGTTGCCCGGGTCGATGCCCAGGCCCACGTACCAGGACATGCGCTCGTCGAGCCAGTACTGGTGCCAGGTCTCGTCGGTGCCGGGCTCGACGAAGAACTCCATCTCCATCTGCTCGAACTCGCGCGTGCGGAAGATGAAGTTGCCCGGGGTGATCTCGTTGCGGAAGCTCTTGCCGATCTGGCCGATGCCGAACGGCGGCTTCTTGCGCGCCGAGCCCATGACGTTGGCGAAGTTCACGAAGATGCCCTGGGCGGTCTCCGGGCGCAGGTAGTGCAGGCCCTCCTCGTTGTCCACCGGGCCCAGGTACGTCTTCATCAGGCCGGAGAACTCGCGCGGCTCGGTCCACTGCCCGCGCACGCCGGTGTCGGGGTCGACCACGTCGGCCAGGCCGTTGACCGGCGGGTGGCCGTGCTTGGCCTCGTACGCCTCCAGCAGGTGGTCGGCGCGGTAGCGCTTGTGCGTGACCAGCGACTCCACGAGCGGGTCGGTGAACACCGCCACGTGGCCGGAGGCCTCCCACACCCGCCGCGGCAGGATGACCGAGGAGTCCAGGCCCACGACGTCCTCGCGGGAGGAGACCATCGTGCGCCACCACTGGCGCTTGATGTTCTCCTTCAGCTCCACGCCCAGCGGACCGTAGTCCCAGGCGGAGCGCGTCCCGCCGTAGATCTCCCCGCTGGGGAAGACGAACCCGCGGCGCTTGGCGAGGTTGGTGACGGCGTCGAGTCGGGAGGCGGAGCTGGGCTGGGCCACGCGGGATCTCCATCCGGCTGGGTGTCGGCGGACCTGACCGCGCCGTGTCCGGCGCGGCGCCCCGCCACGGTGGCGGGGCGGTCAGCAAGGCTACGCGCTGGGCGGACGCGCCCGCCGGGCGGGCGAGCGGTGACGTACAGTCGCGGGACGCAGTCCCAGCCCGGTCGCACGTCGCGCCCGCCGCGCGTCGAGAGGAGCAGCCGTGGTCACCCCGGCCCGCCGGTCCACCCGGCAGCGTTCCGCCGTCTCCGCGCTCCTGGACGAGGCGGACGCCTTCCTGTCGGCGCAGGAGCTGCACGCCCGGCTGCGCGAGCGCGGCGACAGCGTGGGCCTGGCCACCGTCTACCGGGCCCTGCAGGCCCTCGCCGAGGACGGCGACGTGGACGTGCTGCGCACCGACGACGGCGAGGCCGTCTACCGCCGCTGCAGCACCGGGCACCACCACCACCTGGTGTGCCGCTCGTGCGGGCGCACGGTGGAGGTGGAGGGCCCGCAGGTGGAGTCCTGGGCCCGGCGGGTGGGTGCCGAGCACGGCTTCACCGCCGTCGAGCACGTCGTCGAGGTGTTCGGGGTGTGCGCGGCGTGCAGCGAGCGGGACGCGCGGGCCTGAGCCGTGCGCGGCGGGCACCGCCCGCCGGGCCCCGGACTCCACCTGCGGGCCCCGCAGCAGGCCCGCGCCGCGCCGCGCCCACCGCCCTTGCCCGGGCGCCGGTGTCACAGCGGGTAACGTCGCCTGCCGAACCCCCGACCCCCACACCCCGGGAGAGCCCGTGAACCGCTCCGAACTGATCACCGCCGTCGCCGAGCGCAGCGGCGTCTCGCAGTCCGACGCCGACTCCGTCCTGGCCGCCTTCGGCGACGTCCTGCTCGAGGCCGTCGCCAAGGGCGACGCCGTGAAGCTGCCCGGCCTGATGACCGTCGAGCGCGTCGAGCGCGCCGCGCGCACCGGCCGCAACCCGCGCACCGGCGAGACCCTCGAGATCGCCGCGTCCTTCGGCGCCAAGCTGACCGCCGGCTCCAAGCTCAAGGCCGCCGCCGCGGGCTCCTGAGGCCCCCGCCTCCCTGCCGCTCACCCGTCCGGTACCGCCCCGGCTTCCCGTCGGCGGCGCGGACGCGCAAGACTGCCCGCGCCGCGCCCACCCGGGCCGGTGCGTGACCGACCGCGACCCGGCGGTCCACGGCAGCAGCAGCGTGACGGAGTCAGCGTCGACCCGGCACCGGCAGGGAGGCGAAGGCCAGCAGTCATGACCACGCGCACCGACACCCCCACCCACGGCCCCCTGGCCGTCGACGGCGTCTCCTCCGACGAGGGCCACGCCGCGCTGCGCGCCTCGGTGCGCCGGCTCGGCGAGCTGCTCGGCGAGTCGCTGACCCGCCACGAGGGGGCCGACCTGCTCGACCTCGTCGAGCAGGTGCGCGCCCTGGCCCGCGAGCCCGACGACGGCGCCAAGCTGGCCCAGCTGCTCTCCGGGGTGGACGACCGCACCGCGATCGTGCTGGCCCGGGCGTTCACCGCCTACTTCCAGCTCGCCAACGCCTCCGAGCAGCTGCACCGCGGCCTGGAGCTGGCCGGGCGCCCCGCCGACGGCCTCGAGGGCGCCCTGGAGCGCCTGCGCAGCGCCCTGGCCGCCGGCGAGACCGACGCGGCGGAGGTGCGCGAGGTGCTGGGCCGGCTGCAGCTGCGCCCGGTGTTCACCGCCCACCCCACCGAGTCCAGCCGGCGCTCCGTGCTGGACCTGCTGCTGCGCATCACCGAGAACGTCGAGGCCTCCGAGGACCCCGCGCAGCGGGCGGTGGACGCCGCGCGCGGCCGGCGCCGCCTGGCCGAGCTGGTGGACCTGCTGTGGCAGACCGACGAGCTGCGCGTGGAGCGCCCCCGCCCGGCCGACGAGGCCCGCTCGGCGCTGCACTACCTGCGCACGCTGGCCGGGGACGTGCTGCCGGACCTGCTGGAGGACCTCGAGGTCGGCCTGGCGGGCGCCGGGCTGCACCTGCCCGACGGCGCGCGCCCGCTGCGCTTCGGCAGCTGGGTGGGCGGCGACCGCGACGGCAACCCCAACGTCACCCCCGAGGTGACGCTGGAGGTGCTGGGCCTGATGCACGAGGCGGCGCTGGACGTGCTGTCCGCGGCGGTGCGCGACCTGCGCACCGAGCTGGCCGCCTCCACCCAGATCGTGGGGGTCTCCCCGCAGCTGGCGGCGCTGCTGGAGCGCGACGCGCAGCTGCTGCCGGAGGTGCGCGCCGACCGCGAGCGCCTCAACGGCGAGGAGCCCTACCGCTTCGAGCTGTCCTACGCGCTGGCCCGCCTGGAGGGCACCCGGGCGCGGCTGCGCACCGGCGCCGAGCACGTGCCGGGTCTGGACTACGCCGGGCCGGAGGAGTTCGTCGCCGAGCTGCGGGTGCTGCAGGACTCCCTGCGCGCCAACGACGGCGAGCTGGTGGCCGACGGGTCGGTGGCGCGGCTGCTGCGCACCGCGCACGCCGTCGGCTTCGGCCTGGCCACCCTGGACGTGCGCGAGCACGCCGGCCGGCACCACGCGGCGCTGGCGGCGGTGTACGACCGCCTGGGCGAGCTGGTGCAGCCGTACGCCTCGCTGGACCGCGACTCGCGCCGGCGGCTGCTGAGCCGGGAGCTGACCGGGCACCGCCCGCTCATCGGCGCGGCGGTGCGCACCCTCACCGGCACCCCCGCGCAGGTCATGCACCTGTTCGCCACCGTGCGCACCTGCCTGGACCGCTTCGGCGACGACGCGATCGAGAGCTACATCGTCTCGATGACGCAGGGCGTGGACGACCTGCTGGCCGTGGTGGTGCTGGCCCGCGAGGTCGGCCTGGTGGACCTGGCCGAGGGCGGGCGCGAGGGCACCGGCCCCGGCGACGTGGCGCGCATCGGCTTCGTGCCGCTGTTCGAGACGGTCACCGAGCTGGAGGCCGCCGAGGAGCTGCTGGAGGGGCTGCTGTCGGACCCCTCCTACCGCCGCGTCGTCGCCGCCCGCGGCGACGTGCAGGAGATCATGCTCGGCTACTCCGACTCCTCCAAGGACGCCGGCATCGCCGCCTCGCGCTGGCAGATCCACCGCGCGCAGCGGGCGCTGCGCGACGTGGCGCGCCGGCACGGCGTGGTGCTGCGGCTCTTCCACGGCCGCGGCGGCTCGGTGGGCCGCGGCGGCGGCCCCACCGGCGAGGCGATCCTCGCCCAGCCGTACGGCACCCTCGACGGGCCCATCAAGGTCACCGAGCAGGGCGAGGTCATCTCCGACAAGTACGTCCAGCCCCGCCTGGCCCGGCACAACCTGGAGGTGGCGCTGTCCGCGGCGCTGGAGGCCTCCACGCTGCACCGCAGCTCCCGGCTGGGCCGGGAGGCGCTGGACGTGTGGGACCAGACGATGGACGTGGTGGCCGCGGAGGGCCAGCGCGCCTACCGGGCGCTGGTGCGCGACCCGGGCCTGGTGCCGTTCTTCCTGGCCGCCACCCCGGTGGAGGAGCTGGGCAACCTCAACATCGGCTCGCGCCCCTCGCGCAGGCCCGGCGGCACCGGCGGCCTGGAGGACCTGCGGGCGATCCCGTGGGTGTTCGGCTGGACGCAGAGCCGCATCAACGTGCCCGGCTGGTTCGGCGTGGGCTCGGGGCTGGCGGCGGCGCGCGCGGCCGGCCACGGCGAGGCGCTGCGCGAGATGTGCGCCACCTGGCACTTCTTCCGCAGCTTCGTCTCCAACGTGCAGATGACCCTGGCCAAGACGGACCTGGGCATCGCGGCGCACTACGTGGAGGAGCTCGTGCCCGCCGGTCAGCGCGGCGCCTTCGACGTCATCCGCGCCGAGCACGCCCGCACCCTGGAGCAGGTGCTGTGGGTCACCGGGCAGGAGTCGCTGCTGGAGGGCGCCCCGGTGCTGCGCCGCACGCTGGAGCTGCGCGACGCCTACCTGGCGCCGCTGCACGCGCTGCAGGTGAGCCTGCTGGCGCGCGCGCGGGCGGCGGGCGAGGGCGTGGACCCGGCGCTGCGCCGGGCGCTGCTGCTGACGATCAACGGCATCGCCGCCGGGATGCGCAACACCGGCTGAGCGCTCCGGCGCGAGGCCCGCGGCCCCCGTCCCCCCGCGCGGGGGGACGGGGGCCGCGGGCGCGTCAGGCCAGGTGCACCGGCAGGCTCCGCCAGCCGCGCAGCACGCGCGTGGTGGTGCGCCGCGCCCCCGGTGCCGCGCGCAGGTCGGGGAAGCGCTCGAACAGCGCCCGCAGGCCCACCTCCCCCTCCAGGCGCGCCAGCGCCGCGCCCAGGCAGAAGTGCCGGCCGGCGGAGAAGGCCAGGTGCTCGCGGGCGTTGGCGCGGCGCACGTCGAAGCGCGCGGGGTCGGCGAAGACGTCCGGGTCGCGGTTGGCGCCGCCGAGCAGCAGCACCACGCGGGTGCCGGCGCGCACCTCGCACCCGCCGGCGGTGGTGGTGCGCAGCGCGCGGCGCGAGGTCAGCTGCACGGGCGTCTCCAGGCGCAGGGACTCCTCCACCGCGCTCGGCCACAGCGCCGGGTCGGCGCGCACCAGGTCCAGCTGGTCGGGGTGCTGCAGCAGCAGCGCGGTCGCCGAGCCGAGCAGGTTCACGGTCGTCTCGAACCCGGCGGCCATGAGCAGCCCGGCGGTGGCGCGCAGCTCCCCCTCGCTCAGGTGCGCTCCCCCGCCGCCGCGCTCGTCCTCGTCGTCGGTGACGGCGAGCAGGCCGCTGAGCAGGTCCTGGCCGGGGCGGCGGCGCAGGTGCTGCAGGTGCTCGCCGATCCAGGCGTCGAAGCCGCGCAGGGCCGCGTCCACGGCGCGCACGTCGCGCCAGGGTGCGGCGACCTCCAGGCTGCCGGCCAGGCCCGCCTCGAAGGCGCGCACCTCCTCGCGCCGGTGCGGGGGCACGCCGAGCAGCTCGGCGATGACGGCGACCGGCAGCCGCAGGGCGTAGTCGCGCACGGCGTCGGCGGCGGGCCCGCGCGCGGCCAGCTCGTCGAGGAGCTCCGCGGCCAGCTCCTCCACCCGCGGGCGCAGCCCCTGCACCGCGCGGGCGGTGAACACCTTGGAGACCAGGCGGCGGTAGCGGGTGTGCTCGGGCGGGTCGACCGCGAGCATCGAGGGCGGCTCGACCGGGTGGTGGGGCCGGTCGCGCACCGCCCACGCCAGCAGCGGGCGCAGCTGCGCCACCGGCGCGTCGTGCAGGGCCCCCACGCCGAAGTCGGCGCCGCCGAGCACCTCGCGCACCACCGGGTGGGAGGCGCTCATGCAGGTGAACGGGCCCGTCAGCAGCGGGCCGGCGGCGCGCACGCGCTCGTGGAAGGCGTACGGCTCGCGCCAGGTGGGCGGGTCGGTCATCAGCAGCGACTGCAGGTCCCCGCCGCGCGCGCCGCGGCGCACGGCCAGCCGCGGCAGTCCGTGCTGCACGCCCCAGCGCACCGCCGTGCGCACCTCGCGCACCAGCGCCCCCGGCAGGGCCGCCGCCGCGCTCACGAGGGCCCGGCCGCCGGGTCCGCGGGCGCACCGGGCGCGTCGGCGGTGCCGGGCGCGCCGGGCGCGTCGACCGCCCCGCCGTAGCGGCGGTCGCGCTGCGCGTACGTCTCGATCGCCGCCCACAGCGCGCGCCGGTCCACGTCCGGCCACAGCACGTCGGAGAACACCATCTCGGCGTAGGTGGACTGCCAGGGCAGGAACCCGGAGGTGCGCTGCTCGCCGGAGGAGCGCCAGAACAGGTCCACGTCGGGCATGTCGGGCTCGTCGAGGAAGCGGGCCACGGTGCGCTCGTCGACGCGCTCGGGGTTCAGCCGGCCGGCGGCGACCTCGCGGGCGATGGCGCGGGCGGCGTCGGCGATCTCCGCGCGCCCGCCGTAGTTCACGCACATCGTCAGGGTGCAGACGGTGTTGCCGCGGGTCAGCTCCTCCGCGGCCTCCAGCTCGTCGATCACGCTGCGCCACAGGCGGGGGCGGCGCCCGGCCCAGCGCACCCGCACGCCCCAGGAGTGCATCTCGTCGCGGCGGCGGCGGATGACGTCGCGGTTGAAGCCCATGAGGAAGCGCACCTCGTCGGGGCTGCGCTTCCAGTTCTCCGTGGAGAACGCCCAGGCCGAGACGTGGGTCACGCCGATCTCCACGGCCCCGGCCACGACGTCCAGCAGGGACGCCTCCCCGCGCTTGTGCCCCTCGTTGCGCGGCAGCCCGCGCTGGTTGGCCCAGCGGCCGTTGCCGTCCATGACGATCGCGACGTGCCGGGGCACCAGCTCCGGCGGCAGCTGCGGCGGGCGCGCGCCGGAGGGGTGCGGCGGGGGCGCCTGGACGGTGCGGGGG
>NZ_JAAALM010000899.1 GCF_009906395.1 Kineococcus indalonis | reverse complement strand
GGGCACGGCCCCAGCCCCGCGGCCCCAGCTCGGCGGTCTCAGCCCTGCAGCCTCAGCCCTGCAGCCTCAGCTCTGCAGCCTCAGCTCTGCAGCCTCAGCTCTGCAGCCTCAGCTCTGCAGCGCGTGGGCGCCGGTGAACCCGCTGCCGCGCACGTCGGCGTCCAGGCCCTGCGCGTCCAGCACGGCCACGACCAGGCGGCGCAGGTCGCCGATGTCGTCGGTGGAGGGGGCCCGCTCGCACGGCACGGCGGCGACCACCACGCTCTCGCCGGACGGCTGGGGCAGCTGCTCCGTCCACGCCCGCAGCCCGTGCGCCTGCAGGACCTCCGCGCACTCCTCCAGGGAGCGCTCGGTCGGCACCAGGAACAGGGTGAGCAGGCCCCCCGCGAAGGGGTTCGTCTCCGTCATGGCGCGCACGCTGCCACGCGGGCGCGGCGCCGCGCGTCCCCCCGGGGTGGGATGTCACCCGGCCGCCGGGGGGACGTGCGCGCTGCGGCGCCCGCGGGCGGGTCAGTCGGAGGGCTCGGACACCGGCGCCCCGTCGGCGGGGCCCCGGCCGCCGTCCTCGCGCAGCGTGGGGTCCGCCGGTTCCGGCGCGCCCCCGTCGTCCGCGCCGGGTCCCGCGTCGGCGTCGGCCGCGGCGGGCACGACGTCGCCGGTGGGGGTGCCGGGCACGCCACCGCCGTCCTGCGGGGCGCTCTCGTCCTCCCCGGGGGCCCGGCCGGCGGCGCGCCGCTCCTCGGTGCCCACCCGCTCCTCGATCTCGTCGACGACCGCGGCCAGGTCCTCCGCGCCGGGGGGCGCCGGGGCGTCGCGCGGCACCGGGGCGTCGTGGGGCTCGCTGCTCATCCTGCGACCTCTCCGTCGTGGGCGGGTGCGCACCCAC
>NZ_JAAALM010000898.1 GCF_009906395.1 Kineococcus indalonis | reverse complement strand
GCACCGAGCGACGCCCCGAGCCGCACCCCGAGCTGCTGGCCGCCCTGGCCGGGGGCGCGGGGGCGGTGCGGGAGCGCAGCGCCGCGGTCGCGGCGCCGTCCCCGGCCAGGGCGGCCAGCAGCTCGGGGTGCGGCTCGGGGCGTCGCTCGGTGCTCACGGTGGCAACGTACCGACCCGGGGGCCGGCCTCGCGCTGAGCGGGCGGGCCGCGGGGTCCCGGCGCCACCGGGACCCCGCGCTCGGCTCAGGCGGCGGCGGGCTCGACGGCGCCGACGAGCGCCTGCAGCACGGCGGTCAGCTTCTCGGTGACCTCGGTGTCCTCCTTGGGGTGCAGCTCGGCGAAGCGCACCACGGAGCCGGGGATGGCCATGGTGGCCTCGGCGAGGACCCGCGCGCCGGCGATGCCGAACACCTTGCGGGCGTCGTCCTGGGCCCACACGCCGCCGTACTGGCCGAAGGCGCTGCCGACGACGGCGAGCGGCTTGCCGGACAGGGAGCTGGCGCCGTAGGGGCGCGAGGCCCAGTCGACGGCGTTCTTCAGCACGGCCGGGATGGTGCCGTTGTGCTCGGGGGTGACGACCAGGAGGGCGTCGGCGGCGGCGATGGCCTCGCGCAGGTCGGTGGCGGCCTGCGGGACCGAGCCCTCGACGTCGACGTCCTCGTTGTAGAAGGGCAGGTCGCCCAGGCCCTCGTGCACGTGCAGGGTGGCGCCCTCGGGGGCGAGGTGCACGGCGGTCTCGGCGATCTGGCGGTTGACGGAGGCGGCGCGCAGGCTGCCGACCAGGACCAGGACGTCGGTCACGGGAACTCCTCAGGAGGCGGTGGGTCGCGAGGTCGCGGTGCTCCGCGACTCGTCGTCGTCAATGCGGACCGTGGTCCGCTTGTTCCCGGACTGTAGTGCGC
>NZ_JAAALM010000897.1 GCF_009906395.1 Kineococcus indalonis | reverse complement strand
GTGGAGGTCACCCGCGCCCTGCCCGACGCGGTGCGCGCCCGGCACCGGGCCGCGCAGGCGGCGCGGCGCGGTGCGGAGCTGCTGTCCGCGCCGCTCGCCGCGCACGAGCCGGTCGACCCGCGCCCGCTGCCGGCGCCGGCCGGTGCCGGGCGGCGCCTGCGGCTGCGCGGCGTCGTCGCCGGCTGGGAGGGCGCGAGCCTGGACGGGCTGGACCTGGACCTCGCGCCGGGCGAGGTGGTCGCGGTGCGCGGCGCCTCCGGCAGCGGCAAGTCCACCCTGGCGGCGGTGCTGATGCGCTTCCTGGACGTGCGGGGCGGCACCGTCGAGCTGGACGGGGTGCCGCTGGCGCGGCTGGCCGGCGACGACGTGCGCTCCGTCGTGGGCCTGGTCGGCGACGACGAGCACGTCTTCGCCACCAGCCTGCGCGAGAACCTGCTGCTGGCCCGCCCCGGCAGCGGCGACGCGGAGCTGCTCGCGGTGCTGCACCGGGTGCGGCTGGACGCGTGGCTGACCAGCCTGCCCGCCGGGCTGGACTCCCGCCTCGGCGACGGCGGCGCCCCCGTCTCCGGCGGCGAGCGGCGCCGGCTGGCGATGGCGCGCGCGCTGCTGGCGGACGTGGCGGTGCTCGTGCTCGACGAGCCCAGCGAGGGCCTGGACGAGGAGACCGGGCGGGCCCTGGTCGCCGACCTCGTGCGGGCGCGCGGCGGGCGCGCGGTGCTCCTGCTGGCGCACCGCGAGGAGGGCGTGGACCTGGCCGACCGGGTGCTGCACCTGCGCGCGGGCCGGCTGCTCGACCCTGCCCAGGTGGCACCGGGGCGGCTAGCGTGAGGCGATGCGCCTCGCCCGCTGCGCCACCGCCCCCACCGGCGCGATCGAGGACGCGTACGGCCTGCCGGTCAACAC
>NZ_JAAALM010000896.1 GCF_009906395.1 Kineococcus indalonis | reverse complement strand
GGGTGGGGTCACGCCGGCTCGAACGTCCCGGACACGCGGGTGCCGGGGACGGTGGTGGGCGCGGCGGAGTCGCAGGCGGTGAGCGGCACGCCCAGCGGGCCGCCGTCGCGGGAGAACGCGGAGCAGCGGAACCGCACGGTGTCGGTGTCGACGAGGAAGCGGCGCACGTGCCGGTCGTTCCACAGGAACGTGGAACCCTCCACGCGCGCGCTGCACTGGAACGCCTCCAGGGCGGTCGCGGTGCGCTGCACGGTGCTGTCCTCCAGGACCAGGTGCCCGTCCTGGCTGCACCCGACGCCGTGCTCGCCGCCGCGCACGGTGGTGCCGCGCAGCACCAGCCCGTCCCAGCCGACGTCGAAGGAGGAGAAACCGCTCTCGTTGCCGTCGGCGGTGGAGCCCTCCACGAGCAGGCGGCCGTCGGTGACGGAACCGCCGGCGAGGCCGTTGCCGGTGAAGCGGCTGTCGCGCACGGCGACCGCGCCGTCCTGCTGCACGTCCACGCCGGTGCCGTTGCCCTCCAGGCGGGCGCCGCGCACGACCGCGCTGACGGGGCCGCGCGCCCGTTCCTGGTAGGGGTCGGTGCCGGCGACGACGCCGCCGCCCCAGCCGGCCACGGTGCCGCCGCGCACGACGACGTCGCGGGCGGCCACCCGCACCCCGACGGTGCCGTACGCCTCGCCGGGGCCGGTGAGGGCGTGGCCGTTGAGGTTCAGCTCGATCCCGTCCGCGGCCAGGGTCAGGCCCCGCCCGTCGGGGCAGGTGACGTCGGCGGCCAGGCGCACGCTGGTGGTGAGCACCGCCCCGCACGGCACGGTCGTGGCCCGCGGGGTCGCCGCGGCGGCCGCGGGGGCGGTCAGTCCGGTGGCGAGCAGCGCGAGGGCGGCGGCGAGGGCGGGGCGGTGG
>NZ_JAAALM010000895.1 GCF_009906395.1 Kineococcus indalonis | reverse complement strand
CACCCTGGACTGCAACGGGTACGCCGCGCGCTTCGAGGGCGAGCAGGAGCCGGCGCGGGTGTTCTCCTCCCGGCGCGGGCACTGCCTGGCCGGCCCGGTCGCCGTGGAGGGCGCGCGCCCCGGCGACGTGCTCGCGGTGACGCTGCGCTCGCTGCGCACCGCCGGGTGGGGCTGGACGGTCTCGGGGACGCCCACGCCCCTCAACCAGCGGCTGGGGGCCACGGAACCCACCCGCCTGCTGTGGGAGGTCGACGACGAGGCCGGCACCGCCGTGGACGCCCACGGGTTCGAGGTGCCCGTCGCCCCGTTCCTCGGCGTGGTGGGCACCACGCCCGCCGAACCCGGCGAGCACTCCACCGTCCCGCCGCGCCCGGGCACCGGCGGCAACGTCGACTGCCGCTCCCTGGTGGCCGGCAGCACCCTGTTCCTGCCCGTGCAGGTGGAGGGGGCCCTGCTGTGCCTGGGCGACGGGCACGCCGCCCAGGGCGACGGCGAGGTGGGCGGCACCGCGATCGAGTGCGGCATGACCACCGAGCTGAGCGTCGACCTCGTGCCGGCGCCCGCGCTGCCCGGCGTGCACGCGGTCACCCCCGCCGAGCGCATCGCGTTCGGGTTCGACGCCGACCTCAACGCCGCCACCGACGCGGCCCTGGACGGGATCGTCACGTGGGTGGCCGCCGAGCTGGGCGTGCCGCGCACGAGGGCCCTGGCGTACGCGAGCACCTGCGTGGACCTGCGCGTCACCCAGGTCGCCAACGGCACGTGGGGCGTGCACGCGGCGTGGCCGCACGACGCCCTGCGCCGGCGCGCCTGAACCCCGCGCCCGACGCGCACCGCCCCGGCCCTCCCGCTGCGCGGGGGGACCGGGGCGGGGGTGCGGCCCGGTCCCCCCGCGCAGCGGGAGGGC
>NZ_JAAALM010000894.1 GCF_009906395.1 Kineococcus indalonis | reverse complement strand
CCGTGGGCGTCTCCGTGCTCGACCCGGCCGGGTCGGCCGGGTCGAGCACGGAGACGCCCACGGCCAGGCGCCGGGCGCGCGGGAAGCGCTCGTGGACCCGCTCCACGGGCCGGCCGGTCAGCGGCCCGCACGCCCACACCACGTGCGCGTAGGCGTCCGGGTCCACGTGCAGGACCTCCTGCTCGTCCTCGTAGAGCACCCCGCCGCGCGGGCCCTGCGCGCGCAGCACGGCGGGGCTGTAGGCGAGGTCGACCTCGGCGCCGTCGGCGCGCAGCCGCCGGGCGACGGCCTCGGCGCTCAGCAGGTCGCCGGCGGTGGCCTCGCCGTGCAGGACGCTGGACCAGCCGATGAGGAGCACGCGCACGCCGTGCATCCCACCACTGCGGCCGCTCAGCCGCCGCGGCGGGGCCGGTGCGCGCGCAGGGCGCGGTCGGGGGTGTGGGTGGGCAGGCTCGCGCGCGGGCCGCGGCGCGGCCGGCTCACGCCGGCCAGCACGAGCAGGCGCTGCACGCGGTAGCGGTGCCCGCGGTAGCACTCGATGACCTCCGCGCACCCGGCGTCGTCGAGGACCTCCCCGGTCAGCGCCCAGGAGACGTTCGCGGCCACGTGCAGGTCGCCGAAGGAGAAGGCGTCGGGGTGGCCGTGGGCGCGGGCGCGCACCTCCGCGGAGGTCCACACGCCCACGCCGGGCAGGGAGCGCAGGGCGCGGTCGGCGCTCGCCTGGTCCATCGCCAGGGTGCGCTCCAGGGCGGCGGCGCGGGGCGCGGCGAGGATGGTGACGCGGCGCCGGCGCAGCTCGACGCCGGCGGCCAGCCACTCCCAGGAGGGCACCTCCAGCCAGTCCGCGGGGGTGGGCGGCACCCACAGGCCCGGCGGGCCTGTGGGTGCCGCCCACCCCCGCGGACTGGCTGGA
>NZ_JAAALM010000893.1 GCF_009906395.1 Kineococcus indalonis | reverse complement strand
AGCCCAGCCCCAGCAGGACCGCGCGCCCGCCGGTGCGGCGCAGGGTGCGCAGGTGGATGCCGGTGCCCAGGCCGACCAGCGCCGCCACGAGCAGCACCTCCTGCACCCGCTGCGCGGCGGACAGCGCCGCCGCCGGCAGCACGCCGGTGCTGCTGAGGGCGATCGCGGCCAGGAAACCCGCCACGAACAGCGGCACCGGCGCCGGCCGGCGGCCCGACCCGGGGGTGCGGCCCGCCGCGGCGCGACGGCCCGCCAGCGCCACCGCCGCCACCAGCGGCGCCAGCAGCACCACCCGGCTGAGCTTGACGACCACCGCGGTGGTCAGCGCGCCGGGCACCCGGTCCGCGGCGGCGACGGTCTGCCCGACGTCCTGCACGCTGGCGCCCACCCACGCGCCGAACCCCGCCACGTCCAGCCCGAGCGGGCCGCGCAGCGCCGGCAGCACCAGGATCGCCAGGCTCCCGCACAGGGTGACCAGCGCGACCGCGACCGCGGCGTCCTCCTCGTCGGCGTCGGTGACCTCCTTCACCGCCGCCACCGCCGAGGCCCCGCAGATGGAGAACCCGGTGGCCACCAGCAGCGCGCGCGCCGGCGGCACGCCCAGCGCCCGCCCCAGCAGCCGGGTGCCGGTGAACGTCACCACCACCGTGACCACGACCAGCGCCAGCCCCCCGGCGCCCAGGTCCAGCAGCTGCGGCAGCGCCAGCTGCAGCCCCAGCAGCACCACGGCGACGCGCAGCAGGCGGCGCGCGGCGAACGCCGCGCCCGGCTTGAGCCGCTCGCGCAGCAGCCCGCAGTTCGCGGCCAGCGCCCCCAGCGCCACGCCCGCCGTGGAGGCGCCCAGCCCCGGCACCAGGTGCGCGGCGCCGGAGGCGGCTGCGGTGGCCGCACCCACCGCGAGCAGCCCCGGCCACGCC
>NZ_JAAALM010000892.1 GCF_009906395.1 Kineococcus indalonis | reverse complement strand
CCTCCACCCGCCCGTCGCGCCGCCCGCCGCGGGCGCCGGGGCGGCGGGCGGCGCGACGGGCGGGTGGAGGGGCGCCGCGGTGGGCACGACCGCGGTCGCCGCGGCGCCGGGGGCCGGCTGCGGGCCGGTCGTGGCGCCGTCCAGGGCGCGCAGGAGCTGCTCCGGGTGCGGGCGGTGCGCGGGGTTGACCGCCAGCGCCGCGAGCAGCGGGGCGCGCAGGTCCGCGGGCACCCCGGTGAGGTCGACGTCGGCGCGGCGCACCCGGTCCAGGACGACCTCCATGGGGCCGCCGCCGAAGGGCGGGCGGCCGCTGGCGGCGTAGGCCACGGTGGCGGCCCAGCCCCACCAGTCGGTCGCGGTGGACACCCGCCCGCCGGCGACGACCTCCGGGGACAGGTAGCCGGGGGTGCCCATCACCAGGCCGGTGGAGGTCAGCCGCACGTCGTCGGCCACGTGCGCGATGCCGAAGTCGATGACGACGGGGTCGCCGTCGAGCAGCAGCACGTTGCTGGGCTTGAGGTCGCGGTGCACCACGCCGGCGGCGTGGATGGCCCGCAGGGCCTGGGCCAGGCCGTGGCCCAGGTCGCGCAGGCGCCCGCCGCGCAGCGGGCCGCGGGAGGAGACCACGGACTCCAGGGAGGGCCCGGGCACGTAGCGGGTCACCAGGTGCGGCCACGGGGAGTCCACGTCGGCGCTGATGACCTCGGCCACGCGCGGGGAGCGCACCCGCTCCAGGGTGGCGACCTCGCGGGCCAGGCGGGCGCGCGCGTGCGGGTCGGCGGCGATGTGCGGCTTGAGGACCTTCAGCGCCACGGCGCGGTGCTCGGCGTCCAGCGCCAGCCACACCACGCCCATGCCGCCCTCGCCGACCACGCGGTCCAGGCGGTAGCCGCCGAGGCGGTCGCCGGGGGCGGGGG
>NZ_JAAALM010000891.1 GCF_009906395.1 Kineococcus indalonis | reverse complement strand
GCCGGCGGGCTTGCCGTGGTCCTTGGGCAGGACCTGCAGCTTGTTCCAGGGGAAGTTGCGCATCACCTGGTAGCTGGGGGTGCCCGCCAGCAGCCCGGTCCACGGGTCGGTGCCGGTGGCCGCCTTCAACCCCGCCCCGGACTCCGCCACGACGCTGACGGCGCCGGCCTTGTCGGTGACGATGAAGCCGTACTTCTGCGCGGCCTTGGCGACCATCTTGGCCACCGGGGTCAGGTTCAGCGCGTCCACGTTCACCCGCGGGTCCAGGCGCAGGCGGCTGCCCTCGGGGATCGCGTTGGCCGCGGTGCTGCTGCCGTCGCTGCGCTGGGCGGGCCAGCTGAAGTTCTTCCAGTTCGCCGGGCTGGGGATGGCCAGGGCGATGGCGTGGTCGATGGCGCCGGCCTGGGCGTCCTTGACGCTGACCGCGCCGGCGGAGGTGGCCAGGCCCGTGGCGCTGGCGCCGAAACCGTTGAGGAAGTAGCCGTAGCTGGTGGAGGCCTTGTCGATGCGACCGCCCCAGCAGGCCTGCCAGGTGCCGTTGACCTTCTTGGCCTTCCAGAACTCCCACAGCTGGTCGCTGGCCGGGGAGTAGATCGTCAGCTGCGCGTCGGTGCCGGCGGCGGTGACCGCGCCGGAGGGGATCGGCACCTGGGTGAACTGCCCGCCCGGGCCGGTCAGGCCCTTGGGCACGTAGCCCTTGCCCTGGCAGTCGTCGAACTTCACGTCGACCTTGGCCTGGGTGGAGGAGACGGTGTAGACGCTGGTGTTGTACTGCCACACGTTGAACGCGGCGATGCCGCCGTAGCGGCTGGTGACGTCCTGGGCCAGGCCGGAGACCATGGCCGCGGAGTTGGCGTGCACCGGGGCGGTGGTGACGTCCTTCTTCCACACGCTGGTGGAACCGAAGAAACCACCGCCGGG
>NZ_JAAALM010000890.1 GCF_009906395.1 Kineococcus indalonis | reverse complement strand
GGTGAGGACGACGGGCGGCTGCTGGCCTACGACGAGGTCACCGTCGGCGGCGGTGAGCACGGTGCGCTGCAGGCTGACCTCCGCCAGCCCCAGGCCGCCGACGGTGACCTCGTCGTAGGCCAGCAGCCGCCCGTCGTCCTCACCGCCGGTGCCGAAGTGCAGCAGGGTCGCCGACAGCGGCACCGGCGCGCCGTCGGCGAGGCGGTCCAGGCCCGCGGAGGTGATGCCCGCCCCGCCGGTGCTGCCCTCCACCATGACGCGGGTGCCGGAGGAGTCCAGGATGACGCCGCGGCGGTGCAGGTGCCCGGCCAGCACCAGCGGCACCCGGCCCAGCAGGGGCTCCAGGCCGCTGGGGTCGTGCACGAGCGCGACGTCCACCGGGTCATCGGGGTGCTGCGCCTCCCAGCGGGCCACGCCCCCGGCCAGGACCTCGTTGGAGCGGCGCTGCACCTCCTCGTCGGCGCCGGAGGCGGCGGCGCCCTCGCCGTCGGGGGTGAAGACGGGGTCGCCGGTGCCGGCGAGGCGCAGGCCGGCGACCTCGGCGGTGCTCCCGCCGTCCAGGACGACGGCGCCGGGCTGGGCGGCCACCGCCGCCTGGGTGCTCGTGGAGTCGTGGTTGCCGCGCACGAAGACGTAGGGCACGCCCAGGGCGCCGATGCGGCCCAGGAAGGAGGACTCCGCCTCGGTGCCCCAGGTGGTGATGTCGCCGGTGTCCACGACCGCCTGCGCGCCGAACTGCCGCACGAGGTCCGCGGTGAGGTCCATCCCCAGGGGGTTCAGGTGCAGGTCGGAGACGTGCAGCACGGTGGTGACGTCCGGGCCGAGGCCCCCGCCGCCCCGCCCGTCGCCCTGCCCGCGGCGGTCGGCGACCTCGTGCAGGTGATCACCCGGCAGGCGGAGCTGACCAGCGAGGCGATGCCGCGGC
>NZ_JAAALM010000088.1 GCF_009906395.1 Kineococcus indalonis | reverse complement strand
CCCCTGGCCCAGCCCCGCGGCGAGCTCGCCGCGGGGCTGGGCCAGGGGGGCGCGCGCGGGCTCGGCGGCGCCGGCTCGCGCGGGGGCGCGGGCGGCGTCGAGCAGGGCGCGCACCTCCTCGGCGTAGCGGGTGCGGCCGGTGCGCGCGGCGCTGTCGGCCACCTCCAGCACGACGGAGCGGAAGCGCGCCTCGTCGCCGAGGCTGTGGCTCTGCACCAGCGCCTTGACCTGTGCCGCGGTCGCCATCAACCCTCCTAGAGTCACCGGAACTCTACAAGGAGTGACCAGACGAGGGCGGCGGGACGGAGCGGCGGGTGGAGCCCGTCGGCGCGCCCGTCAGCGGGTGCTCTCGCGCAGCACCAGCCGCGCGGTGACCGTGGTGGTGGCCCGGGGGCGCGCGTCGGCCGGGTCCGCGGTGCGGATGCGCTGCTCCAGCAGGTCCAGGGCGAGCTCGGCGATGGCGTCGTTGCCGGGTTCCACCGACGACAGCCGCGGGACCAGGAAGTCGGCCTCCTCGCCGTTGTCGAAGCCGACCACCTGGACGTCGCCGGGCACGTGCAGGCCGAGGTCGGCCAGCGCCCGCAGGGCGCCCGTCGCCAGCGCGTCGGTGACGCAGAAGACGGCGTCGAAGGCCACGCCGGCCCGGCGCAGGTCGAGCACCGCGCGGTGCCCCTCGTCCCGGGAGTACGTCCGCGACTCCACGACGAGCGCCTCGTCGACGTCCAGGCCGAGGTCGGCGTGCGCCTGGCGGTAGCCGCGGGTGCGCAGGGACGCCATGTCCTCGGTGTCCTCGTGCCGCCCGCCGACGATCGCCACGCGCCGGGAGCGGGTGCCCAGCAGGTGGCCGGTGGCCTCCCGGCTGCCGCCGACGTCGTCCATCATCACGTGCTCGAACCGGCCGGGCACCGGGCTCTCGCCGAGGAAGACCACCGGTGTGTCGAAGCGGAGCCTGTCCAGGTCCGGCCGCTCCAGGCGCACCAGGTGGACGATCACCCCGTCGTAGCGGCGCAGGTGCCCGAAGGAGAGCGCCTCCAGCTCGCGCTCGCGGCTGCCGCCGGTGCGCTCCACCAGCAGGTGCCGGCCGCGGCGCTCGGCGGCGGCGGAGAGCTGGTTGGACAGGTGCGCGTAGTAGGGGCTGTCGAGCTCGGGCAGCACGAAGCCGATGGCGCCGGTGCGCCCCGTGCGCAGGCTGCGGGCGGTGGCGTTGACCTGGTACCCGAGCTCGTCGATGGTGGCCAGGACGCGCAGGCGGGTGTCGGCGCGCACGCCCGGCCGCCCGTTGATCACGTTCGACACGGTCATGGTCGACACCCCGGCCGCCCGCGCCACGTCGGCCATCCTCACCATGCCGTGATCCTTCCACCCGTGCCCGGGGCCCGTCGGTCAGGCCTTGACACCCGTCCGTCACCGCGACGAGGACGCCGGTGACGGTGCACGACGTCGCCGTGGCTGTCCGCCGACGCCGAGCACGTCACGGTGTGGGCGAACTGGGGCCTGAGCACCCTGTGGCTGCGCGTCGAGCTGCAGCAGCGGGGCGACCGCTGGCGCGGCACGGTGGGTCCCCTGGAGGCGGGCTGGTACCACCACCGCTCCATCGTGGACACGACCTCGGTGAAGGGCACCGGGAACCCCACGAGCGTGACCGGCGGGTCCTGGCGGGGCTGTCCGTGGGTGGTGGCCAGACCCTGCGGTTCCTGGCGGCCGGGCCCGGTGGGTTCGCGTACGTCGGCGCCTTCTCGGCCGGCCTTTCCGCCGAGGCCTCCGACCTGGACGTCGAGGCCGTCAACGAGGGCACCACGCTGCTGCGCCTGCGCAACGGCAGCGTCACCGACTCCACCCACGAGTCGGTGCGCGGCACGATCGCCCTCTTCGACGAGGCGGGCGTGGAGCACGAGTTCGACGGGTGGTGCGAGGGCCCGCACGGGTGGAACACGTGGCAGCACGCGCTCGCCGACTTCGCCCCCCGCCTGTTCCGCGACGCCGCGACCGCGAGCGGGACGCGGAGCTGGGAGGGCGCCGCCGGCGTCGACGACGCCGGCGGGGCAGCGCCCCGGGCGGCGCTCACGCCCGCGCGGGCCCCCGCCGGTGGACTCGCGGGGGTCCACGCTGGAGAGGGAGGGCAGGGTGAAGCGGCCGTTCTCGATGTTGTCGAAGCCGATGACGGCCACGTCGTCCGGGACGCGGCACCCGGCCTCGCCCAGCGCGCGCAGGACCCCGGTGCCCGGGGTGTCGTTCAGCGCGAGGACCGCGTCGAACTGCAGCCCCGAGGCGAGCAGCTCGCGCGTGGCGTCCACGCCGTTCTCCGGGTGCCACGGCGCTCGGGGCTGAGGAGCGGGCCGTCGGTCTGGCGCAGTCCGTTGGCGAGCACGGCGATCTCGTGGTCGCGGTCGGCCCCGGCCCGGCCCGGGATGACGCCGAGGTCGCGCCGCTCCGCGCTCTCGTCGGGCCGTCGACGCCCACGGGGGGGCGTCCCCCGGCGGATGATGGTGCTCCGGTGCCGCAGGATGGCAGCGCACGGGTGGAGGACCTGTTCAAGGCCTCGCTGTTCGTGCCGGCGCTGACCTCCGTCGTGGTCGCCGGCACCACCTTCCGGCTCGTGTTCTCCGAGGCGAGCACCGGACTGGTGAACCAGGTCGTCGGCCTGCTCGGCGCGGACCCGGTGCGCCGGCTGCGCACCGACACCGGCGGCCTCGTGGCGCTGCTGGCGCTGGCGGTGCGGCGCTCCACGGGCGTGAACGTCCTCGTGCTCCCTGGCCGGGATGCGGTCCATCCCCGACGAGCACTGCGAGGCAGCCTCCATCGACGGCGCCGGCCGCGTGCAGCGGTTCTTCAGGATCACCCTGCCGAACCTCGAGCCCACCTTCGTCCACGTCACGAGCACCAGCACCCACGGCGGCCTGGCGATGTTCCTGGAGAGTTCCGTGCTCCACGTCGGCAACGACTCGCCGAACGACCAGGGGCTGACCGTCGTGGGCCACCTGGGGTTCGCGATGCACGACTTCCGGGGCGAGAACTTCTGGTTCATCACCGTGCTGCTGGTCGTGACGGTGCCCTTCGAGATCGTGGTGCTCCCGCTGCACGTGCTGGTGAACGACTTCCTGTGGCCCCTGCTCGTGCTGCGCTCGGCGGAGAAGCCCACGCTGCCGATCGGGCTCAACACGCTGCTCACCCCGTACGGCAACAACTACGAGCTGCTCGTCGTCGGGTCCTCGTGCTCCCCGCGTGCAGCGGCGACGCGGAGGAGGGGGGCCACCACCGGCGGCGGGGCGGCCCGCTGGGCATGTGGGTGTTCGCCGAGCTGCACGCCACCTGCTACGAGCAGGTGGCTCCGGCGTGGAACGCGCGGAACCCGGACCGCCCCGTCGACCCCTCGGTCACGGTGCACCCCCACGACGACGTGCACGACGAGCTGCAGCTCGCGGCCAACTCCGGCACCGGCACCGCCGTCATCGACTCCTCCTCGAACAAGGACTTCGCCGCGGAGCGGCTCGCCGTCGCCGAGCTGTCGCCCGAGGCGGACGCCGCCGTGCGGGAGGTGCTGGGCTTCGACCCGGCCGACATGTCGGTGCGGGCCGACGAGGCGGTCACCGAGGACCCGGAGGACGAGTTCAACAAGTACTCCCGGACCGACCTGTTCGACACGCTCAACCAGGTCGAGGACGGGATCGGCCACTTCGACGCGTTCACGAACCCGAACCTGCCCGCGCTGGACAGCGTGTTCACCACCGTCACCTGGACGCAGAGCCGCGAGGGCCCCGGGCACCGGACGCCACCGACGTCAGAGGCCCGCACCCCCGGGAGGGGGTGCGGGCCTCTGACGTCTGGCGATCTCGTGTGGGCCTAGGAGGACTTGAACCTCCGACCTCTTCCTTATCAGGGAAGCGCTCTAACCGACTGAGCTATAGGCCCGGGACCGCGCGACGGCGGCTCCTCTACTGTACCCGACCGCCAGTGGTGCCGCCGACCACGTCCGGCCGGCAGGACCACCCGGACGGCTCAGTCGTCGGAGAGCGTCACGTGCAGGCCGCCCACCAGGGCCGCCGACACGTTGTAGAGGAAGGCGACGATCGTGGACAGCGCCGTCAGCAGCACCACGTCCACGACCGCGATCACGGTGGCCAGCGAGAGCACCTTGCCGAAGGCCAGGTAGTCCAGCAGGTTGACGTCGACCTCGCCGCCCACGACGTCGCGCAGCAGGCCGTTGACGTCGGTGAAGACGCCCATGCCGTCCAGCACGCTCCACACCACCGCGGTGGCCACCACCAGGGCGATGCCCACCGCCACCGACAGCAGGAACGACAGCTTGGTCACCGACCACGGGTCCACGCGCGCCAGGGTCAGCCGCACGCGGCGCGGGACGTCCACCGCGGTCGCGGGGCGCCCCGCCGGGCGGGACGGGGCTGCCGAGCTGGCCCTCGACGTCCCCGCCCCCGTGGTGCCGGGCGAGGAGGCCGTGCGTTCGGCGGGACTCACGAAGCACCTCCGGGGTCGGTGTCGTCGGCCGCGGAGCTGTCGTCGACCGATCCGTCAGACCGTACGTCATCCAGCGGGTCCGGCGCAGTGTCCGCCGGAGCCGGGGGCACGTCCGCGCCCAGCGCCGCGGACTGGTCGTCGCCCGCCCCGCCGACGTCGACCAGCGGGTCGTCCAGGCCCTCCACGCTCGCCGCGGCGGCCTCCTCGGCCTCCACCTCCGCGTCGATGGCGCGCTCGGCGTTGCGGGCCACCGCGATGATCCGGTCGCCCGGCTCCGGGCGGGCGAAGGTGACGCCCATGGTGTCTCGGCCCTTGGCGGGCACCTCCTCCACCCGCGAGCGCACCACGCGCCCGCCGGCCATGACGACGAGCACCTCGTCGTCCCCGGAGACCGTCAGCGCCCCCACGAGGTCCCCGCGCGCCTCGGCCAGCTTGGCGACCTTGATCCCCAGGCCGCCGCGGCCCTGCCGGCGGTACTCCCCGATCGCGGTGCGCTTGGCGTAGCCGAGCTCGGTGACCACGAAGACGTCGAGGTCGTCGCGCGCCACCGCCATCGCCAGCAGCTCGTCGTCGCCGCGGAACCTCATGCCGCTGACGCCGGAGGTGGCCCGGCCCATCGGGCGCAGGGTGTCGTCGTCGGCGCAGAAGCGCACGCTCATGCCCTTGCGCGAGACGAGGAAGAGGTCCTCGCCCTCGCCGACCAGGGACGCCGCGAACAGCTCGTCGTCGACCTCCTCGCCGTCCGCGCCGGGGCGCTGGCGCAGGTTGATCGCGATCAGGCCGCCGGAGCGGTTGGAGTCGTACTCGCTCAGGCGGGTCTTCTTCACCACGCCGCCGCGGGTGGCCAGCACCAGGTACGGGGCCTGCTCGTAGTCCTCCACGTCCAGCACGGCGACGATGCGCTCGCCCGGCTGGAAGGCCAGCAGGTTGGCCACGTGCTGCCCGCGCCCGTCGCGCCCGCCCTCGGGCAGCTCGTAGCCCTTGGCCCGGTACACCCGCCCCAGGTTGGTGAAGAAGAGCAGCCAGTGGTGGGTCGTGGTGGTGAAGAAGTGCTCCACCACGTCGTCCTCGCGCAGGCTGGCCCCGCGCACGCCGCGCCCGCCGCGGCGCTGGGCCCGGTACAGGTCGGTGCGGGTGCGCTTGGCGTACCCGCCGCGGGTGACGGTGACGACGACGTCCTCGACGGGGATGAGGTCCTCGACGCTCATGTCGCCCTCGAAGGGCAGCACCTGCGTCTTGCGCTCGTCGCCGTAGCGCTCGACCAGCTCGGCGAGCTCGTCGCCGACGATGCGGCGCTGGCGCTCGGGGCGGGCCAGGATGTCGTTGTAGTCCTCGATGAGCCGCATCAGCTCGTCGTGCTCGTCGGTGATGCGCTGGTGCTCCAGGGCCGCCAGGCGGCGCAGCTGCATCTCCAGGATCGCGCGGGACTGCACCTCGTCGATCTGCAGCAGCTCCATCAGCCCGTCGCGCGCGGCCTCCACGGTGGCGGAGGAGCGGATCAGGGCGATCACGGCGTCCAGGGCGTCCAGCGCCTTGAGCAGCGCGCGCAGGATGTGCGCGCGCTCCTCGGCCTTGCGCAGCCGGAAGCGGGTGCGCCGCACGATGACGTCGAGCTGGTGGGCGACCCAGTGCTTGAGGAAGGCGTGGATCGGCAGGGTGCGCGGCACCCCGTCGACCAGGGCGAGCATGTTCGCGCCGAAGTTCTGCTGCAGCTGGGTGTGCTTGTAGAGGTTGTTGAGCACGACCTTGGCGACGGCGTCGCGGCGCAGCACGACGACCAGGCGCTGGCCGGTCTTGCCGGAGGTCTCGTCGCGCACGTCCGCGATGCCGGTCAGGCGCCCGTCGCGCACGAGGTTGGCGATGTTCTCGGCGAGGTTGTCCGGGTTGACCTGGTACGGCAGCTCGGTGATCACCAGGCAGGTGCGGCCCTGGATCTCCTCGACCTGCACGACCGCGCGCATGGTGATGGCGCCGCGGCCGGTGCGGTAGGCGTCGCTGATGCCGCGGTGGCCGAGGATCTGCGCGCCCGTGGGGAAGTCCGGGCCCTTGACGCGCTGCATCACCGCGGCGAGCTGCTCCTCGTCGGAGGCCTCCGGGTGCTCCAGCAGCCAGGACACGCCGTCGGCGACCTCGCGCAGGTTGTGCGGGGGGATGTTGGTCGCCATGCCGACGGCGATGCCGGCGGAGCCGTTGACCAGCAGGTTCGGGAACCGGCTGGGCAGCACGTCCGGCTCGTCGGTGTGCCCGTCGTAGTTCGGGGAGAAGTCGACGGTCTCCTCGTCGATGTCGCGGACCATCTCCATGGCCAGCGGCGCCATGCGGCACTCGGTGTAGCGCGGCGCGGCGGCGGGGTCGTTGCCCGGGGAGCCGAAGTTGCCCTGCCCGTCCACCAGCGGGTAGCGCAGCGACCAGTCCTGCGCCAGGCGCACCAGGGCGTCGTAGATGGAGACGTCGCCGTGCGGGTGGTAGTGGCCCATGACGTCGCCGACGACGCGGGCGCACTTGGAGTAACCGCGGTCGGGGCGGTAGCCGCCGTCGAACATCGCGTACAGGACGCGCCGGTGCACCGGCTTCAGGCCGTCGCGCACGTCCGGCAGGGCGCGCGAGACGATCACGCTCATCGCGTAGTCCAGGTAGGACCGCTGCATCTCCAGCTGCAGGTCCACCTGCTCGACGCGGTCGCCGGCGGGCGGCTCGGTGGTGCTCTCGCTCACGGGGGGTCTTCCTCTCAGGTCGTCTCAGGTCGCCGGCGCCGGCCGGTGGTCCCGCGCGGAGGACGTTCCACGTGGAACCACCGGCTCAGACGTCGAGGAACCGGACGTCGCGGGCGTTGCGCTGGATGAACGTGCGGCGGGACTCCACGTCCTCGCCCATCAGGACGGAGAAGACCGCGTCGGCGGCGGCGGCGTCCTCGAGCGTGACCTGCAGCAGCGTGCGGTGCGCCGGGTCCATCGTCGTCTCCGACAGCTCGTCCCAGTTCATCTCGCCCAGGCCCTTGTAGCGCTGCACCGAGTTCTCCTTGGGCAGCTTCTTGCCGGCCTCGCGCCCGGCCCGGATGAGGGCGTCGCGCTCGGCGTCGGAGTAGGCGAACTCGTGCGCCGCCCCGCCCTGCCACTTGATCCGGTACAGCGGCGGCTGCGCCAGGTAGACGTGGCCGTTCTCCACCAGCGGGCTCATGTAGCGGAACAGCAGCGTCAGCAGCAGCGTGCGGATGTGCTGACCGTCGACGTCGGCGTCCGCCATGATGATGATCTTGTGGTAGCGGAGCTTCTCGAGGTTGATCTCGTCGCCGATGCCGGTGCCGAACGCGGTGATGAGCGCCTGGACCTCCTGGTTGCCCATCGCCCGGTCCAGCCGCGCCTTCTCCACGTTCAGGATCTTGCCGCGGATGGGCAGGATGGCCTGGGTGCGCGGGTTGCGCCCGCGGGTGGCCGAGCCGCCCGCGGAGTCGCCCTCGACGATGAAGACCTCGCACTCGGCCGGGTTGTTGGACTGGCAGTCCTTGAGCTTGCCCGGCAGGGAGTTGCGCTCCAGCAGGCTCTTGCGGCTGGCCTCGCGGGCCTTGCGGGCCGCCTGGCGCGCCACCGACGCCGAGTGCGCCTTGCGCACGATGATCCGCGCCTCGTTGGGGTGCGAGGCGAACCAGTGCCCCAGGTGCTCGCGCACCTGCGCGTTGACGAAGGTGCGCGCCAGGGTGTTGCCCAGCTTCGTCTTCGTCTGGCCCTCGAACTGCGGCTCGCGCAGCTTCACGGAGATGACGGCCGTCAGGCCCTCGCGGATGTCGCCGCCCTCGAGGGTGTCCTTCTCCTTGAGCAGCTTCTGCTCGCGGGCGTAGTCCTGCACCAGGCTGGTCAGCGCCGTGCGGAAGCCCGTCTCGTGGGTTCCGCCCTCGGAGGTGTTGATGTTGTTGGCGTAGGTGAACACCGCCTCCGCGTACGCGGTGGTCCACTGCAGGGCCAGCTCCACGGAGATGCCCTGCTCGGTGTCCTCCGCCTCCAGGGAGATGACCTCCTCGTGCAGCGCGTCGTTCTTCTTCTGCGCGTTGACGTGCTTGACGTAGTCGACCAGGCCGCCGTCGTAGCGGTAGGTCAGCGTGCGCTGGGGCGCCTCGTCGACCGCCTCGGCCTCGGCCTCGGCGTCGCCGGTGGGGCGCTGGTCGCTCAGCGAGATCGTCAGGCCCTTGTTGAGGAAGGCCGTCTGCTGGAAGCGGGTGCGCAGCGTCTCGAAGTCGAAGCTCGTCGTCTCGAAGATCTCTTCGCTGGGCCAGAAGGTCACCGTGGTGCCGGTGGCGGACGTCTCCTCGCCCTTGGCCAGCGGCGCCACCGGCACCCCGTCGGCGTAGGACTGGCGCCACGCGTGCCCCTGCCGGCGCACCTCGACGTCCAGGCGCCGCGAGAGCGCGTTGACGACCGAGCTGCCCACGCCGTGCAGGCCGCCGGAGACGGAGTACCCGCCGCCGCCGAACTTGCCGCCGGCGTGCAGCACGGTGAGCACGACCTCCAGGGCCGGGCGGCCCTCGCCGGGCATGACGTCGACGGGGATGCCGCGCCCGTCGTCCTCCACCCGCACGCCGCCGTCGGCGGTCAGGGTCACGGAGATGGTGTCGCAGTAGCCGGCCAGCGCCTCGTCCACGGCGTTGTCGACGATCTCGTAGACGAGGTGGTGCAGGCCGCGCTCACCGGTGGAGCCGATGTACATGCCGGGGCGCTTGCGGACGGCCTCCAGGCCCTCCAGGACGGTGATGGCGTCGGCGCCGTAGTCGGAGCCGGGGGCCCCGGAGCCGCCGGCGGCGGTGGCGCCGGCCAGCGAGGGGGCCTCCTCCGGAGCCGGGGTCCGCCCGTCGGGGTCGCCTCCGGCGGTCGACGGCAGGGCGTTCTCGATCGGCTCTTCGTCTGGCACGGGCGCGTGCACTCCCTCCGCGTCGAGCGGCGCGGGGCAGCGGGACGGGCGGGGCCCGTCACGCCAGAGGCCCTCACGACCGCCAGGTTCGCGCCATTCTACCCCGCGCGGGGCCCGCACTCCCGTCGACGAGCCGTCCAGGGCGCCTCAGGCGCGAGCACCCCCGGGGCGCGGGGGGGCCTACGCGCCCGCACCCTCCGCGGCGCAGCGCCCGTGAGGCGGCCGCTCGCCCGTCCGGCCACCGGTCCGGCCACCGGTCCGGCCACCCGTCCGGCCGTCCTCGCGACCGCCCGCTCAGCCGTAGGTGTCGCGCGGGCCGCGCCCGCCCTGCGCCGAGCGGCCGCCCCTGCGCCACGAGGGGCCCTGCGGACCGCGCACCACCACCTTCGTGACCACCCCGTGCCCCAGCTCCTCGTCCAGCCGGCGCACCAGCACGCTCGTCAGCAGCCGCACCTGGGTGGCCCACGCCGTGGACTCCGCCCGCACCACGAGCGTGCCGTCCGTCAGGGTCTCCGGCACGCAGTGCCCGGCCAGCTCCGGGCCGACCACCGCGTCCCAGCGCCCGAAGGCGCCGCCCACCGCCACCGGCTCCTCCCAGCCGCGCTCGCCGACGAGGCGGTCCAGGGTCGAGCCCAGCGTCTGCGGGTCGCGCGCGTCCGGCCACGCCCCCGAGCGGGTCGAGGCGTCGCCGCGGCGGCCGTCTTCGAGCCGGTCGCGAACGTCGCCGACCACGTCAGCAGCGCCCCGAGCAGCCAGCGGCGCCGGCCCTCGCGCACCCGCAGCACCAGGAACGCGAAGGTCGCCACGCCCAGGAAC
>NZ_JAAALM010000889.1 GCF_009906395.1 Kineococcus indalonis | reverse complement strand
GTCGACGTACTCCTGGCGCGAGAGGGCCTGGATGGCCGCCATCACCTCGTCGGTCACCGAGCGCACGACGAACTGGTCGTCCTCGCGGCCGGCGTAGCGGGAGAAGTCCAGCGGCTCGCCGACGACGAGCCCCACCCGGCGCACCCGCGGCAGCACCCGCCCGCGGGGCATGAGCTCGCCGGTGCCCACCACCGCCACCGGCACCACGGGGGCGCCGGAGCGCAGCGCGATGCGCGCCACGCCGGTGCGCCCGCGGTACAGCCGGCCGTCCGGGGAGCGCGTGCCCTCGGGGTAGACGCCGAACAGCCCCCCGCGGCCCAGCACCTCCAGGGCCGCGTCGATGGCCGCGGTGGAGGCCCGGCCGCCGCTGCGGTCCACCGGCACCTGCCCGATGCCGCGCAGCAGCCCGCCGAACAGCCGGCCGCCCAGCCCGGCTCCGGTGAACATCTCCGCCTTGGCGATGTACGTCACGCGCCGGGGCAGCAGGGTGGAGAGCAGCACGGGGTCGGCCACGGACAGGTGGTTGCTGGCCAGCACGGCCGGCCCGGAGGCCGGGACGTTCTCCAGGCCCCGCACCCACGGGCGCAGCACCGGCCTCAGCACCGGCTCGGCGATGCCCCGCTTGATGAGCCAGTAGAGCACCGGGCCCCTCCCCGCCGTCGCGACGCGGCGGGCGCCGCCGCCGCCGCGACCCTAGGGCATGGCGGGCGGGCTCGCCGGACGCCTCGACCGGGCGCGGTGGGCGTGCCACGATGAGCTGTGCCTGCTGAACCGGACGACGGGGCGGGCCGCCTCGACGTCGACGCGGCCTTCGCCGAGATCGTCGCGCACTGGGACGACGAGGGCCCCGGCGAGCGGACGGTTCCCGGCGCGCCCGCGGACGACGCGCGCGGCGGCGCCGAGCCGGGCGAGCACGGCGCCGCCGCGCGC
>NZ_JAAALM010000888.1 GCF_009906395.1 Kineococcus indalonis | reverse complement strand
GCCCACCCCCGCCGTCCGCCCCGCCGTCCAGGCGGTACGGGCCGCTGGCGCCGGCGCTGAGGCGCTGCGCCACGGCCAGGGCGTCGGCGTCGTGGTGCAGGTCCTCGGCCAGCACCACGAACTCGTCCCCGCCCAGGCGGCACACGGTGTCGGCCGGGCGCACGCAGCGGCGCATCCGCTGCGCCAGCGCCACCAGCAGCTGATCGCCGGCCGGGTGGCCGTGGGCGTCGTTGAGGAGCTTGAAGTGGTCCACGTCGATCAGCAGCAGGCCCACCGCCCGCCCGCTGCGCGAGGCGCGCGCCAGCGCGTGCTGCACGGCCTCGGCGAAGAACCGCCGGTTGGGCAGGCCGGTCAGCGCGTCGTGCATCGCGTCGGTGGACAGCCGCCGGCGCACCTCCTCCTCCTCCGTGACGTCGTGGGCGTACAGCAGCACCGCCCGCACCGGGGCGGTGCCGAGGTGGTTGTAGGCGTGCACCTGCAGCCAGCGCACCTGGCCGGTGGCGGTGAGCACGCGCAGCCGCTCCTCGACGCCGCCCCCGGGCGCTGCGTGCAGCACCCGCTGCCACAGCTGCACCGCACCGGGTTCGTCGTCGGGGTGCGCGCGCAGCCGCACGGGCTGCGGCTGCTCCTCCCACGGGCCCAGCAGCCGCGCCGCGCCCGGGCTGGCGTACCGCAGCGCGCCGTCGGCCTCCAGGACGCAGACCAGGTCCGGGGAGTGCTCCACGAGCGCGCGGAACACCGCCGCGCCCGGGGTCCCGCCCGGGTCCTGCCCGCTCGCAGCGCTCACGACGTCCCCCTCCAGCGGCCGCCCGGCCCGCACCGTCCGGGCTGCTCGACCCACTGTGGCCCCGCGCCTCGGCACCGCACCAGACCCGGGTCCCGGGCCCGCGCGTCAGGAGTGGCAGCGCACGTCGGGTCGACCGCCACCGG
>NZ_JAAALM010000887.1 GCF_009906395.1 Kineococcus indalonis | reverse complement strand
ACGCGGGCGGGCACGAGGGGCCCGGGGTGCTCGCGGTGGTGCCGGGCGAGGGCGTGCTCCCAGTCCTCGTCCCAGCCGTACGGGGCGAGGGGGTGCGCGGGGCTCCGCTCCTCCGGGGAAGTGGTCACACGGGAACGGTAGGAACCCCCGGCGCGCGCGGCGACGGGTTTTCCCCCGGCCCCGGTACCGGTACCGGCGCGCGGCTCAGCCGGTGACGGAGACGTCGCGGAACAGCGGGGCGAGCAGGCGGGCGTCCTCCGGCGCGGCGCCGCCGGCGGGCGGCAGCACCCGCGTCCCGGCGGCGGCCGCGGCCCGGCGCACGGCCGCGGTGAACTCCGCGCCGCCCCAGCGCGCGTCGAGCACCTCCACGCTGCCGGCCAGCAGCGCGGTCGTGCCCGCCTCGCCGGGCAGGACCGCCGCGGCGCCGTCGCCGAACTCGGCGACCACGGCGTCCACCAGCCGCTCCAGCGCCCCGCCGCCGGTCAGCACGCACGAGCCGCCCGCGGCCAGCACGGCCAGCGAGGTGCGCACCGCGGGCAGCAGCCGCCCGCCGCCGAGCACCCCGACCACCGCCGGTGGCGCGCTGCCGTGCGCGCGCGGCACCAGCAGGTCCAGCTTGTCGGCCCACCCGGCCCAGCGCACCGCGCTGTCCACGCAGTAGTCCACCGCGGCCAGGGCCTCGGAGAGCCGGCAGCGCTCGGTGCGCCGCACCAGCTCCACCAGCTCGGTGCGCCGCGCCTCCAGGTCCACCGCGACCGACAGCAGCGCGCGCCCGCGCGCCAGCGGCGCGGTCGCACCGACCGCGGCGGCCCCGCCGACCGCCGCGGCCAGCACCTTGCGCACCACGTCCTCGCCGACCGCGGCCTCCGCGCCCCGCACCCCCTGCGCGCCCTGACCGCCCTCCGCGCACCGCGAGCGCCTGGGCCTGGAC
>NZ_JAAALM010000886.1 GCF_009906395.1 Kineococcus indalonis | reverse complement strand
CCCCCGCGCCGGGCGCGGGCGCCGACCCCGGTGCCGGGTCCGGCACCCGCGGCGGGGTGCTCGCCGGGGCCGGCGCCTACGTCGCCTGGGGCCTGTTCCCCTTCTACTTCCACGCCCTGCTGCCCACCGGGGCGCTGGAGCTGCTCGCGCAGCGGGTGGTGTGGTCGCTGGCGCTGTCGGTGCTGCTGCTGAGCGCGCTGCGCCGCTGGCCGGTGGTGCTGCGGGTGCTGCGCACGCCCGCGCAGCTGCGGCTGCTGGCCGTGGCCGCCGTCGCCATCGCCGTGAACTGGGGCGTGTACGGCCTGGCGGTGACCAGCGGGCACGTGCTGGAGGCCTCGCTGGGCTACTTCGTCAACCCGCTGGTGACGGTGCTGCTGGGGGTGCTGGTGCTGCGCGAGCGGCTGCGGCGCGCGCAGTGGGCGGCGGTGGCCGTGGGCGCCGCCGCCGTCGTCGTCATCACCGCCGACCTGGGGCGGCTGCCGTGGATGGCGCTGGTGCTGGCGGTCTCCTTCGGCTCCTACGGGCTGCTGAAGAACCGCCTGGCGCGCGCCGGGGCGGGGGTGGACCCGCTGACCGGGTTGACGGTGGAGACGGGCGTGCTGGTGCTGCCCGCGGTGGCGGCGCTGGTGTGGATCGGCGCCACCGGGCGCTCCACCTTCACCGCCGGCGGCGCCGACCACGTCGCGCTCACGGTGCTGGCCGGGCCGGCCACGCTGGGCCCGCTGCTGCTGTTCGCGCTGGCCGCCGGCCGGGTGCCGCTGACCACGATCGGGCTGCTGCAGTACGCCACCCCGGTGCTGCAGTTCCTCGCCGCCCTGGTGCTCGGCGAGACGATGCCGGCCTCGCGCTGGGCCGGCTTCGCGCTGGTGTGGGCCGCGCTGGCGCTGCTGACGGCCGACGCGGTGCGCGCCGGGCGCGCGGGGCGCCGCCGGGGG
>NZ_JAAALM010000885.1 GCF_009906395.1 Kineococcus indalonis | reverse complement strand
CCGCGGCGCGGCGCCCGAAGGTGCGTCGTGCGGGGGTGCTCACGAGGTCCGAGCTTGGCACGCGCCGCGCGGCGGCGGCGACGCCCCCGCCGGGAGCGGGGGCGGGGCCCTCAGACCCGCTCGACGTGCTGCAGCGAGCGGATGCCGTGCTCCAGGTGCCACTGCAGGAAGGCGGCGACCAGGCCGCTGCCCTCGTCGCGGCAGCGGGCCTCGCTGGCGTCGGCGACGTCCCAGCTGCCCGTCAGCAGCGCCGCGAGCAGCTCCAGGGTGCGCGGGTCGGGGGCGGCCGAGCCGGGCGGGCGGCACACCGGGCACACCGCCCCGCCGGCGGGCACGGAGAAGGCGCGGTGCGGGCCGGGGGCGCCGCAGCGGGCGCAGTCGGCGAAGCTGGCCGCGTAGCCGGCCACGGCCATCGAGCGCAGCAGGAAGGCGTCGAGCACCAGGGTGGCGGCGTGCTCGCGGCGCGCCAGGGTGCGCAGCGCGCCGACCAGCAGCAGGTACTGCTGGGTGTTGCTCTCGCGCTCGACCTCGGTGAAGCGCTCGGCGGTCTCCAGCAGGGCGTGCCCGGCGGTGTAGAGGCCGTAGTCGGCGGCGATGACCGCGCCGAGCGGGGCGAGCACGTCGACCTGGGTGACGGTGTCGAGGTTGCGGCCGCGGTGCAGCTGGACGTCCACGCACGTGAACGGCTCCAGGCGCGCGCCGAAGCGCGAGGAGGTGCGCCGCACGCCCTTGGCGACCGCCCGCACGCGCCCGTGGTGGCGGGTGAGCAGGGTGATGATGCGGTCGGCCTCGCCGAGCTTGGCGGTGCGCAGCACGACGGCCTCGTCGCGGTAGCTGCGCGGACCCCCGATGCCACTCACCCGAGCAGGGTAGGCCCCGGCACCGACACGACCGCCCGGGCGGTCGTGTCGGTGCCGGGGCCTACCCTGCTCGGG
>NZ_JAAALM010000884.1 GCF_009906395.1 Kineococcus indalonis | reverse complement strand
GTCGACGGGTGGCGCGCCGCCGGCTGACCGCGCGCCACCCGTCGACCGCGCCGGGTCAGGCGGGCAGCAGGTCGCCGAGGACCTCGCGCAGCCGGTGCCCGCGCCGGGACCAGTCGTGCCCGGCCGCGGCGGCGCGGCAGCGCGCCGGCAGCTGCGGGTCCGCCCGCGCCAGCAGGTCCAGGACGCGCTCGGCGAAGCGCTGCGGGCCGTCCTCCACCCACACCGCGCCCGGCAGCGCGGACACCGCCGGCAGCGGCGTGCTCACCACGGCCAGCCCGGCGGCCAGGTACTCGTACGTCTTCAGCGGGCTGACCCCCTCGGTCAGCGGCGTCACCCGGTACGGCACCAGGCCGACCGCGGCGCCCGCCAGCTGCGCGGCCAGCTCCCGCGGGCCCACCGCCGGCAGCACCTGCGCGCCCGCCGCCAGCAGCTCCGACCAGCCCGGCGCGCCGGCGGTGCCCGGCGCGAGCGGGCCCACCAGGCGCAGCTGCGCGCGCCCGCGCAGCCGGTGCGCCAGGTGGGCCAGCAGCGGCAGGTCCACCTTGTGCGCGGCGAGCGTGCCGGCGAAGACGGCGACGGGCTCGCGGGGGGCGGTGCGCTCTGCGGCGGCGCGGGCGAAGACGTCCACGTCGGCGACGTTGGGCAGGCTCAGCACCGGCGCGAAGCCCTGCCGCTCCAGGTGCGCGGCGATCGCCGCGCTGGTGCCGATGGCCAGGCCGGCGGTGCGGGCCAGGGCGCGCTCGGCGGCCAGCAGGCGCGCGGCGTGCACGCCGGGGTTCTCGTGCAGCAGGTCCACCAGGTGGTAGACGGTCGCGTCGGCCAGGTGCTCCAGCCCGTACGTGTACGGCGTGTACGTCCACAGCGCGCGCGGGCCGGGGTGCTGCGCCCAGCGCGCGACCTGGCGCCGCAGCAGCCGGGCGTTCAGGGCGCGGGTGGGCGCAGCAC
>NZ_JAAALM010000883.1 GCF_009906395.1 Kineococcus indalonis | reverse complement strand
CCACCGGCGCCCCGCCCCTGCTGCTGGTGGGGGAGGGCACCACCCCCGCGCAGGTCGCGCGGGCGCGCGCCGGCGGCGCCGGCGAGGTCGTCCTCGTCGGGTGCGCCCCCGTGGGCACCGACTGGTGGCGCCACGCCGCCGAGGTCGACGCCGACCACGCCGCGCTGCTGCCCGAGGCCGAGCCGTGGCTGCTGGACCGGCTCGTCGACGCGGCCGGCGGCCCGCGCCCCGAGGGCCGCGCGGTGGGGGTGGTCGGCGGCTGCGGCGGCGGCGGGGCCAGCGTCCTGGCGGCCGCGCTCGCCACCGCCGCCACCGCCGGCGGCGACGTCCTGCTCCTGGACGCCGACCCGCTCTCCGGCGGCCTGGACCTGCTGCTGGGCGCCGACCAGCTGCCCGGCCTGCGCTGGGGCGACCTCGCCGGCGTCTCCGGCCGGTTGCGGCCGGACGTGCTGCGCTCCACCGTCCGCCTCGAGGACGGCCTGCACCTGCTGGCCGGCGACCGCCGCCCCGGACCGCCCCCGGCGCCCGAGGCGCTCAGCGCGGTGCTGCGGGCCGCGCGCGCCGCGTTCACCACCACCGTGGTGGACCTGCCGCGCGGGCAGCTGGAACGGCTCGGGCCCGACGTGCTGGGCGCGTGCGCGGAGGTCCTCGTCGTCGCCCCGGCCACCACCCGCGCCGCCGCGGCCGCCTGCTGCACCGTCGACGAGGTGCGCCGGCTCGCCGCGGGGGCGGACCCGCGGGTGCGCCTGGTGCTGCGCGACGTCGGCGCCGGCGCGGACGCCGACGTCCTGGCCGACGTCGTCGGCGCGCCGCTGGCCGCGGTGCTGCGCCCCGAGCGCGACCTGGAGGCCTCCCTGGAGCGCGGCGAGGGGCTGCCCGGCGGGCGGCGCAGCGCCGTGCGCGCCTTCGCCGGCCGCTGGGCGGACGGGGCGGCCGGGTCGGTGGC
>NZ_JAAALM010000882.1 GCF_009906395.1 Kineococcus indalonis | reverse complement strand
CGCCGGCGGACCCGCCGCCCAGGGCGCCGGCGGGCAGCTCCACCCCGCTGCCGCGCAGCAGGCCCTCGGCGCCCGCGGGCAGCCCCGACCCGGCGCCTCCGGTGGCGGCCAGGGACACGGTGCCGCCGATGGGCGCGCGCACGGTCAGGGCGTCCACGGTGGCGCGGGCGGCGCTGACCGCGGCCCGCGTCTGCACCCGCTGGGCCTGGCCCAGCGAGGCCACGGCCGCGTCCACGCTGCCCAGGCCGGTGCCGACCTGCTCCACCAGCGCCTGCGTCTGCGCGGCCAGCAGGTCGTACTGGGTGCGCGAGGAGCGCACGGCGGCCAGGGCGGCCTCGCGCGCGACGGGGTCGGCGACGGCGGCGGCCTGGCGCTCGGCCTCGTCGAAGCGCGCCCCGGCGTCGGCGCGGGCGCGGCGCTGCTGCGCGGCCAGCTGCGCGGGGCTGCTGCCGGAGGAGCGCCGGGAGGTGGAGCCGGCGGCCTGCTCGTCGGCCTCCTCGGCCTGCGCGAGGGCGTCGCGCGCCTGCGGGGAGTCGATGGTCAGGAGCACCTGCCCGGCCTCGACGCGCTGGCCGTCGGAGACCTGCAGGGTGGCGACGGTGCCGCCGGCGGGGGCCCGCACCGTGGAGGAGGCGCGCGGCTGCACGGTGCCGGGCGCCTCGACGACCTCCTGCACGTCGCCTCGCGCCACGGCCGCGGTGGCCACCTGGGGCTCCTCCTCCGCGCTGCACGCGGTCAGCAGCAGGGTCGCGGCCACCGCGGCACCGGTGAGGGGCAGCAGGCGGCGGGCGGGGCGCGCAGTGGTTGGACGCGTCTGGAGGGGGCGCACGCGCGTCACCCTAGGCGGTTCACCGGGGGGTCGTGCGTCCGTCGTGGGGAGTTCTCGCTCACGTCGGCATCAGCCGATCGGCGGACCACCGGGCCCGCCGCGGGGGCCGGGCGCGGGGCC
>NZ_JAAALM010000881.1 GCF_009906395.1 Kineococcus indalonis | reverse complement strand
CGCCCGCACGCCCGCCCGCCGGCACGGCGCGCGGTCGTCGCGCGGTCAGCGCAGCAGCGGGCGCACCTCCCGGCCGAGGAAGCGCACCAGGCCCGGCAGGTCCGGCTCGTCCCCGGTGGGGTGCACCGCCACCGAGGTCACCCCGACCGCGCCCAGCCGCCGCAGGGCCGCGGCCACGGTGGCGGCGTCGCCGGCCACGCCGATCCCCTCCCCGGCGGGGCGTCCCCACAGCGGCACCTCCCGGTCCACGCGCTCCTGCGCCCCCGCGCCGGTGGCGACGACCACGTTCACGGCGATCGGGTGGCTGCCGCCGCCGGCGGCGGACAGGGCGATCGCGCAGGAGTCGCGCACCTCGTCCTCGGTCATCGCGGTGCCCAGCAGGGTGCCGTCGCCGAGCCTGCCCGCCAGCGCGAGGCTCCGGGGCCCGACGCCGCCCAGCAGCAGCGGCGGCGGGGACGCCGGGGGCCAAGCCAGGGCCACGTCGTCGAGCTGGACGTAGCGCCCCCGCACGCTCACCCGCTCGCCCGCCAGCAGCCGCCGCACCGCCGTCGCGTACTCCTCCAGCAGGGTCAGCGGGGAGGCCGCGCGCACGCCCGCCTTCCCCATCCACTCCTGCACGCCGTGCCCGAGCCCGGCGACGAGCCGGCCCGGGAACGTGCGCTCCAGGGTCGCCAGCTCCATCGCGCACACCGCGGCGCTGCGCAGCGGCACCGGCAGCAGCCCGATGCCGACGCGGATCCGGCTGGTCCACGCCAGCGCCGCGGCCGCCGAGGGCACCCCGCCCTGCTTGAAGCAGTCCTCCCACACCCACAGCTCGTCCAGCCCGGCCTCCTCGGCCGTGGTGGCCAGCTCCCGCAGGGACTCCGGGGGCTGGACGGGGACGGCGCGGGACGGCGCGGGACGGCGGTGGCGCTCCGGCAGCACGGCAGGGGGCGGCGCGGCGGGAGGGG
>NZ_JAAALM010000880.1 GCF_009906395.1 Kineococcus indalonis | reverse complement strand
CCCCCACCCCCTCCGCCGGGGTCGCCGGGACCACCGGCCCCGAGCGCTTCTTCGGCGCGGTGCGCCGCACCGGGGTGACCCGCGGTCGCGACCGCTGGATCGCCGGCGTGTGCGGCGGCCTGGCCGCCCGCCTCGGCGTGAACCCCGCGTGGGTGCGCGCCGCGGCGGTGGTGCTGGCGCTGCTCGGCGGCCTGGGCCTGCTGCTGTACGGCCTGGCGTGGGCGCTGCTGCCCGACGCCACCGGGCGCATCGAGGCGGAGGCCGCCCACCGCGGCGACGTGTCCGCGTCCTTCGCCGTCGCCGTCGGCCTCGTCGTCGTGGACCTGCTGGGCGGGGCGGGCATCGGCCTGCCCTGGACCTGGTGAGCACCGTGGGCACCGTGAGCGCCGCCGGTCTTCCGCGCGGGGCCGTGCAGCGGGCAGGGTCACGACCGTGAGCACCGCGGACCCCGGCACCGGCACCGGCACCGGCACCCCCGGCGGGCGCGGCCCGCTGGCCCGCGCCACCGGCGCGGTGCGCTCCTGGGGCGTGGTGCGCGGGGAGGACCGCTGGTTCGCCGGCGTGTGCGGGGGCGTGGCCGCCCGCCTGGGCGTGGACCCGGTCCTGGTGCGCGGGCTGCTCATCGCCCTGACCCTCGTCGGCGGCCTGGGCCTGGCGCTGTACGGCCTGGCGTGGGCCGTGCTGCCCGACGCTCGCGGCCGCGTGGAGCTGGAGGCCACCTCCGAGGGCGACGTCTCCGGCGCCTTCGCCCTGGCCGCCGGCCTGGTCCTGCTGGACCTGGCCGTCGGGCGCGGCGTCGTCGGCCTCGCCGGCCTGACCGTCGGTCCCCTCGGCGCCGGGCCGGGCTGGGGCTTCCTCGTCACCGGCCTGGTCGCCGGCCTGCTGGGGTGGGTGTTCCGCGACCGCATCGCCGCGCTGCGCGAGCAGTGCGCGCGCCGGCGCGCCGAGCGGCCCGTGCCC
>NZ_JAAALM010000087.1 GCF_009906395.1 Kineococcus indalonis | reverse complement strand
GGACACCGGCCAGCTCAGCGACCCCGCGGCGGGGGGCTGCTCAGCGCTGGACCGCGCCGACCGCGGGGTCGCTGAGCTGGCCGGTGTCCAGGACCTCCGCGGCGACGTCGCGCAGCTTGCGGTTGGCGTTCTGGGAGACCCGGCGCAGCTCCAGCATGGCCTGCTCGCGGGTCAGCTTGCGCAGCGCCATGAGCACGCCGACCGCGGCGCCGATGTCCCGGTTGGAGGCGACGGCCTCCTCCAGGTTCAGCGCGCGGCGGCGGTGCGCGAACGCCGAGAGGCTGCCGGCGGCCACCGCCTGCAGGACGCCCGCGCGGGCGCGCTGGTCGGGGTCGAAACCCGCCGGGGCGGCCGCGTACAGGTTCAGGCCCGCCGCCCACTCCAGGTCGTCCACGGGCACCAGCGGCGAGGACAGCACGCTGCGCACGCCCAGCTCGGTGAAGGAGCGCGTCACCCGCGGCCAGCGCCCCTCGGCGGCCGTGTCCTCGACGTGCACCCGGCACCCCGAGGCGATGGCCTCCAGGCAGGGCCCCTGGCCCGCGGCGTACTGCGCGTCGTCGGCGCGGCGGGGGACGTCGCCGGAGCCGGCCACGGTGGTGACCCGCTGACCGCGCCGCACCGTCACGCTGGCTCCCAGCAGGCCGGGCAGCGCGGCCTCGGCCGCCCTGACGACGGCTTCGCACGCCTCCGCCGCCTCCTGCGCCCCGCGCACCTCCTCGTGCAGGCGGTGGGCGACGGCCGCGAGGGCCGCGACCCGCTCCTCGGGGTTCGCCGGGTCGCTGACCGACGTCACTGGTGGCCTCCTGCCACGTCCGTGGAGGCTCTTGCTTGAACCGTGGGGTCCGAGGATAGTCGACCACCCGTGCGCAGGGTGCGACCGGCTCAGTCGCCGGCGCCGCCGCCCCGCTCGTCGTCCTGCACGGGCGCCACGACCAGCTCGGCGGACACCGCCCGGGACACGCACGGCATCACGTACCGGGGGCGCTCGGCCTCGGTGAGCACCAGGTCCCGGTGCTCCGCCTCCCCGGCCAGCAGCCGCAGCCGGCACGTCCCGCAGGTCCCCGAGGCGCAGGAGGCGTCCACGTCGGCGCCGGCGCGCTCCAGCGCCGCCAGCAGCGTGACGTCCGCGCCCACCTCCACCCGCGCGCCCGTGGGCGCCCACACCGCGGTGAACGGCGCCCGGCGCCCGCCGAGGGCGTCGACGCCGGCGAAGTCCTCCACGTGCACGCGGCTGGGCCGCCAGTGCGCCGTCAGCGCCAGCACCTCGCCCACCAGGGCGCTCGGCCCGCAGCAGTACACGCGCGCGTCGTCGTCGGGCTCGGCCAGGTACGGCCACAGGTCCAGCCGGCCGTGCAGGGCGCTGTGGTGCAGCACCGAGCCGTCGGCGGAGAACTCCTCCAGGAACGCGGTCTCCTCGGGGCTGCGCGTCAGGTACAGCACGCTCACCTGCGCGCCGCCGCGCTCGCGCAGCTCGCCCACCATCGAGCGCACCGGGGTGATGCCGATGCCGCCGGCGATGAACAGGTAGCGCTTCGCGCGGCGCAGCGGGAACGCGTTCGCCGGCTGCGAGACGGCCAGCTCGTCGCCGGGGCGCACGTCGTCGTGCATGCTCACCGAGCCCCCGCGCCCGTCCGGGTCGCGCTGCACGCACAGCACGTAGCGCCGCGGGGCGCGCGAGCCCGGCTCGACCAGGCTGTAGCTGCGCCGGGGCCCGGCGGGGGTGCTCACGCTCACGTGCGCGCCGCTGCGGTACCCCGGCAGCGGCGCGCCGGCGGGGTCCACCAGCACGAAGCGGCGCACCGAGGGCGTCAGGTCCTGCGCCTCGGCCACCCGCAGGCGCAGGTCCTCAGGCACGCACCGCTCCCCCCACGGCCAGGGTGCCGCCGGCGAGCACCTCGACGTACAGGCCCATGTGCTCGTGGCCGTACTCGCGCGCGAGCAGCTGCGGCACCGGCAGGTCGCGCCGGCCGGTGCCCGGGTCCACCTCGGTGGCCGCGCAGCGCACCGTGGGGAACGCCCCGCGCACCCGCACCCCGCCCAGGTCGAACTCGGCGCCGACCAGGTCCTGCTCGCCCCACGCGGGCAGGCCGTCGAGGTGGACGTTGGCGCGGAAGCGCAGCGGGTCCACCCGCGCGCCGACCCGGGCGGCGAACTCGCGCACCGAGGCCAGGTTGAGCACCGAGACGAGCTCCATCGCGGCGTCCCCGCCCGGGGCGGTGTCGGTGAAGCGCCGGCCCTCCTCGTGCGCCCACACCGGGTGCACCCCCGGCGGCAGGTCCAGCACGCGGGCGAACAGCTCCAGCACCGCCCGCACCCCCTCGCCGGTGCGCAGGTCCGCGCGCAGCACCTCGTGCTCGCGCACCGCGACGGTGAACGTGCCGGTGGCGGTGTCCAGGTGGGTGCGCAGCCCCGCCAGGCGCGCCTCGGCGACCAGGACGAAGAACTGCCGCTTGGCGATGCCGCGCCGCACGCCGGGGGCGTACTCCCCGCCGGGGCGGGCCAGCGCGAAGGCGCGGTCGTGCGGGAAGGCCCGCCCGGCGCTCAGCTCCACCTCGCGCAGCGGCTGCGGGCTCAGGCCCTTGACCGGGTAGACGTGCAGCGCCTCCACCCGGCCCGTCGCGGTGCTCACCGGCGCCACGGTAGCGAGCCGGCACCGCCGCGGACCGCGCCGTCCGGCTGCGCGGCGTCGGCGGAGCACTACCCTGCTCACCGTGACGAGCGTCCTGGGCACGGCGGGTGAGAAGCGGATCCTGGTGGCCGCGCTGGAGGAGCAGCGCCAGGCGGTGCTGTGGCGGCTGGAGGGCCTCGACGACGAGCGGCTGCGCCGGCCCGTGGTCGGCTCCGGCGCCTCGCTGCTGGGCCTGGTCAAGCACCTGGCCTCGCTGGAGTACGTCTGGCTCGGGCGGGTCTTCGAGCGCCCCAGCGACGAGGTGCCCGCCGAGGCTCTCGCGCAGGACCCGCAGGCCGAGTGGCGCGTGCACCCCTGGGAGACGGCCGGGGGGGTGCTGTCCTACTACGAGCGGGCCCGCGCCGCCTCCGACGCCGTCGTCGCCGGGCTGAAGCTCACCGACCGCGGCACCGCCCCGGGCGGCGACGCCGTCTCGCTGCGCTGGGTGCTGGTGCACCTGGTGGGGCTGACCGCCGGCCACGCCGGGCGCGCCGACCTGGCCCGCGAGCAGCTCGACGGCCGCACCGGCGAGCGCCCGGCCGCCTGAGGGGGCCCGCGCACCCGCCCGCGGCGGAGGTCGCGGGCGCGCCGGGGGTGAAGGTCGCCGGTGCGCGTGCCGATGGGGGGACGTGGCCCCTTCGCGCGCGCGCTCGCTGCGCTCCCAGCTCCTGGTCCCCGGTGCGGGGGCCGTCGTCCTGACCGCCGGCCTGCTCAGCGGCCTGACCGCCTGGCAGGTCGGCGACCTCGCCGACGCCACCTCCGGCGACGTGCGGGCGATGTCCGAGCAGTCGCTGCGCGACGCCGGCGGGCAGGTGACCACCACCGTGGCCACCCAGGCCGAGGCCGTGCAGGACAAGCTCGACGCCGACCTGCGCGTGACGAACGACCGGCTGCTGTCGCTGGGCGCACCGCACCTGGAGGGCTCGGCGACGTGGACGGCGACCAACCAGGTCACCAAGCAGGCCTCGCAGGTCACCCTGCCGCAGCTGCGCTTCGGCGGCGCGTGGCTGGGCCAGCAGTCCGACCCCGCCGTCGCGGTCCCCGGCGTGGACGAGGCCGCCCGGCTCACCGGCGCCGCCACCACCGTCTTCCAGCGCGTCAACGAGGCCGGCGACATGCTGCGGGTGGCGACCACGGTCGTCGGCGCCAGCGGCAAGCGCAACATCGGCACCTACATCCCCGCCGTCAAGGACGACGGCAGCGCCAACCCCGTCGTCGCGGCGCTGGTGGCCGGGAAGACCTACCACGGCACCGCCACGGTCGCCGACCAGCAGTACGTCACCGTCTACGAGCCGCTCGTCGTGGACGGCGCCGTCGTGGGCGCCGTGTTCGTGGGCCTGCCGCAGGCCGACGTCACCGCCGACCTGCGCGAGCGCCTGGCCGCCTCCACCGTGGGCCGCACCGGCCAGTACGCGGTGTTCTCCAGCGCCGCCGCCTCCCGCGGCACGGCCGTGGTCGCGCCCGACGGCGCCACCGACGGCGAGGAGATGCTGGAGGCCCGCGACGCGCACGGCGAGCCCTACGTGGAGCGCCTGCTGGAGCTGGCCGCGGAGCTGCCCGACGGCGGGTTCACCACCACCACCGTCGACCTGCCCTCCGGCCGGCAGACCGTGGGCGTCTCGCGCTACGGCGCCTACGACTGGGTGGTCACCAGCTGGCTGCCGGAGGCGGACACCGCCACCGTCACGGACCGCATCGCCGCCGAGCGCGGCGCGCTGGTGCGCGACAACGTGCTCGCCGGCCTGGCCATCGCGGCCGTGCTCGGCGTGCTCATCGCCCTGCTGGCCCGCGGCCTGGTGCGCCGCATCGAGCACCTGACCGGCGTGCTGCGCCGCGTGGCGGCGCGCGACCTGTCCGTGGACGCCTCCGCCGACGAGCGCACCGACGAGATCGGGGAGATGGGCCGCGCCCTGCGCGACGCGGTCACCGGCATGCGCGAGGCGGTCACGGCCATGAGCCGCGGCGCGCAGCGCCTGACGGGCACCGCCAGCGTCCTGGAGGGCGCCAGCGCCCAGCTGGCCCGCACCGCCGACAGCACCGCCGGGGAGATCGGCCAGGTCGCCGGCGACGCCGGCGGCGTCTCCGAGGGCGTGCGCGACGTCGCCGAGGCCGTCGAGCAGCTGCGCACCGCCGCCGACGAGGTCGCCTCCACCACCAGCGGCGTCACGGTCGTGGCGGCCGAGGCGGTGCAGCTGGCGCAGGCGGCCACGGGCACCGTGGAGCGCCTGGGCGGCTCCTCGCAGCAGATCGCCGACGTGCTGCGCACCATCACCGCGATCGCGGGGCAGACGAACCTGCTGGCGCTCAACGCCACCATCGAGGCGGCGCGCGCGGGGGAGGCCGGCGCCGGCTTCGCCGTCGTGGCCGAGGAGGTCAAGGAGCTGGCGCGCCAGACCGCGCAGGCCACCGAGGAGATCGCCCCGACGCTGACGGCGGTGCAGGCCGAGGCCGCCGCCGTGCGCGCCGACATCGACTCCATCACGCGCACCATCGCGCACATCGACGCCCAGCAGGCCACGATCGCCTCGGCGGTGGCGCAGCAGCTGGCGACGACCACCTCGATCGGGGCGACCCTGCAGAGCGCCGCGGCCAGCTCCGGCGGCATCGCGGGCGCGCTGTCGGCGACGGCGGGCTCGGTGGCGGGCACCACCGCCCAGGTCGGCTCGGTGCGCTCGGCGGTCACCGAGCTGGGCCAGGTGGCCGCGGACCTGGAGACGGCCACCCGCCAGTTCACCCTCTGAGCGACCCGCCCGCGCACCGCCGCACCGCGCACCGCCGCCCCGCGACCCGCCGTCCCGCACGCCCCGCCCACCGGGCCGGGGGTCAGGGGCGGCGGGTCGCGGCGCGCGCGGCCACCGGGGAGGGTTCGCGCGGCGCGTCGAAGCGGCGCTGCAGCTCCAGGGTGACGGCGTAGCCGTAGACGGTGAGCGCGGTGAGCACCCACAGCCACAGGCACACCGCGACCGCCCCGCCCACCTGCGTGTACCCGCCGAAGGGCGAGCCGAGGTCGACGGGGATGGCCAGGAAGAGCACGAAGCCCTGCAGGAAGCCGGAGACGAACGCGCCGGTGGCGTAGCCGCCCCACAGGCTGGCGCGCCAGCCCGGCCGCACCGGCCCCAGCACCCGGTAGACGTACACCAGCACCGGGGAGACGACGAGCCAGTCGACGTTCAGGGCGACGTACACGGCCAGCACCGGGCCGGGCAGCCCGCCGGAGCCGAACCAGTCCGCCAGGAACGGGGCGACCTCCAGCACCGCCAGGAAGCCCACCGGCGCCAGCAGCAGCAGCGGCGCGGCGCGCAGGCGCACCCCCCACGAGCCGATCCGCCCGCGCACCGGCCGCGGGGGCGGCTGCGGGAAGCGGACGCTGACGCGCGCGAAGCCGCGGCGCAGCCCCTCGCCGTAGACGGTGGCCGGCACGAGGGCGACGACCACCGCCAGCCAGCCCACGCCCACGGCGGTGCGCACCAGGTCGCCCACGACGCGGCCGGCGCCCTGCGCGGTGGGCAGCGCCCGGCCCACCGCGTCGCCGAGCTCGACGACGCGCTCGGGCCCGAGCACCGCGGCGAGCAGGCGCACCGAGACGACCAGGGAGGGCACCAGGGCGATCGCGGCGTAGAACGTCACGCCCGCGGAGACCAGGGACAGGTCGTGCCCGTGCAGGCGGGTGCGCACGTCCGCGAACAGCGAGCGCAGCCAGGTGACGCGCCCGGGGGTGCGGCTCACACGCCCGCCGGCACGGCAGCGGCGGCCCGGCGGGGGGCGCCGGCCGGGGCGGGCACGCTCAGCGGCGCGCCGCGCGGGGCGCGGCCCCCGCGGTAGGCGCGCCGGTAGGCGGTGGGGGTGGTGCCCACCAGGCGCAGGAAGTGCTGGCGCAGCATGGCGGCGGAGGAGAAGCCGCAGCGGCGGGCGACCTCGTCCACGCTCTGGTCGCCCTCCTCCAGCAGCAGCCGGGCGGCGCCCACGCGCTGCTCCAGCAGCCAGCGGTGCGGGGTGACGCCGGTCTCGGCGCGGAAGCGGCGGGCGAAGGTGCGCGGGGACATGGCCGCCGCGCGCGCCCAGCGCGCGACGTCCAGCTCGGTGTCCAGGTGGGCCGCGGCCCAGGTCAGGGCCTGCTGCAGGGACTCGTCGGCGCAGGGCCGCACGGGCGCCTCGACGTACTGCGCCTGCCCGCCGTCGCGGTGCGGGGGCACCACCATGCGCCGGGCGACGGCGGTGGCCACGGCGCTGCCGAGGCGCTCGCGCACCAGGTGCAGGCACAGGTCGATGCCGGCGGCGGTGCCGGCGCTGGTGGCGACGGGACCGTCGATCACGTAGAGGACGTCGGGCACGACCTGCACGGCGGGGAACTCGCGGGCCAGCTGCGCGGCGTAGCGGTGGTGGGTGGTGGCGCGCCGGCCGTCGAGGTAGCCGCCGCGGGCCAGGGTGAAGGCGCCGCTGCACAGGCTGGCGACGGTGGCGCCGCGGGCCAGGGCGGCGTCCAGGTGCGGGGCCAGGACGTCGGCGGCGGGCCCGCGCAGCCCGTGGGAGGGGCCGATGACGACGAGGTCGGCGGAGTCGAGCGGTCCCAGGCCGTGGTCGGGGGTCATGGTGAAGCCCTGCGCCGAGCGCACGGGGGCGCCGCCGGGGGCGCACACGGAGAACTCGAACGCGGGCACGCCGTCCTCGGTGCGGTCGATGCCGAAGACCTCGCACGGGATGGCGAACTCGAACGCGGAGAAGCCCTCGCCGACGACCACGGCGACCGAGCGCAGGGGGTGCACGCGGCCAGTGTGCCAGCGCCCGGCCCGGTTGGCAGGATGACGACGAACATCGGCAGAACTGCCACTCGGCGGCGGCGCGCGCCCGGCGCACCCTCGTCCCCATGAGCACCCACGACCTCGCCGTGACCGCACTCCTCGTCCTGCCGCCCCTGCTGGGCCCCCTGGCCTGGTTCTTCGGCGCCGACTCCCGCGCCTCGAACGGGTGGACCGGCGAGAGCTTCACCGCCTTCGAGCGCCCCGACCGCGGCCCGGCCGCGGCGGAGCGCGCCCGCCCCTGCTGAGGACCGCTCAGGCCACCAGGCCCAGCCGGCGCAGCTCCACGCCCAGGTCGTGCGGGTTCGTGGCGGCCTGCTGGGCGTCCTCCAGCGCCACGACCCCGTCGCGCACCAGCGTCACGAGGTGCTGGTCGAAGGTCTGCATGCGGTAGTAGCCGCCCTCGCGGATCAGGTCCGTGATGTGGTGGGTCTTCTCCGGGTCCGCGATCGCGTCGGCCACGCGGCCGGTGTTGACGCAGACCTCCATCACCACGCAGCGGCCGCGGCCGTCGGCGCGCGGCACCAGGCGCTGGCAGACGATGCCGCGCAGCGAGCCGGCCAGCGCCAGGCGCACCTGCTTCTGCTCGTGCGGCGGGAAGAAGTCGATGATCCGCGAGATCGTCTCCGCCGCGTCGATGGTGTGCAGCGTGGACATCACGAAGTGGCCGGTCTCGGCCGCCGACAGGGCCGCCTTGACCGTCTCGGTGTCGCGCATCTCCCCCACGAGGATCACGTCGGGGTCCTGGCGCATCGCCGCGCGCAGGCCCGTGGTGAAGTCCGCGGTGTCCAGCCGCACCTCGCGCTGGCTGATCAGGGACAGCTTGTCCGTGTGCAGGATCTCGATGGGGTCCTCGAGGGTCAGGATGTTGCTCTCGCGCGTGGAGTTGATGTGGTCGATCATCCCGGCCAGGGTCGTGGACTTGCCCGAGCCCGTGGGGCCGGTCACCAGCAGCAGGCCGCGCGGCTCCAGCGCCAGCTGCTCCAGCACCGCCGGCACGCCCAGCCCCGCCAGCGGCACGGGGTGCGCGGCCACCCGGCGCAGCACCAGGCCCACCGCCCCGCGCTGGCGGAAGGCGTTGACGCGGAAGCGGCTGCCGTCGGGCAGGCTGTGCGCGAAGTCGGCCTCCTGGGTGCGGGCGAACTCCTCCACCAGGTCCGGGCGCAGGATCTGCCGCAGCATCTCCTCGGTGTCCTGCGCGCTCAGCGCCGGCGCCTGCAGCTGGCGCAGCCGGCCGTCGATGCGCACCCGCGGCGCGGAGCCGGCCTTGCAGTGCAGGTCCGAACCGCGCAGCTCGACCAGCGCCCGCAGGTAGGGGGTGATCAGGGGCTCGGCCCCGTCCCGCTGCGCCGCCGCGCCCGGCGGCTGGGTGGTCTGCGCGATCGTCACCCCGCCCGCATCGGGCTGCGGGAGCTGGACCTTGAGCACCCCTCACCCCGTGGGAGCATGGGAGGAGGAGATCTCGACAGGGAGGAGCAGCTGATGAGCAAGCGTGGCCGCAAGCGCCGCTCGCGCAAGGGGAACGCCGCCAACCACGGCAAGCGCCCCAACGCCTGAGCGAGCGCTCGGGAACCACGAGGGGCCCCGGACCAGCTGGTCCGGGGCCCCTCGTCGTGGTGCGGCGGCGCGGTGCTCAGCGCACCGTGGCGGTCACCTCGGTGATCTGCACGAGGATGCGGGCGCGCAGCTGCGTGGGGGCCGTCTCGCACGGGCAGCCGTCGCGGATGGCCCGCTTGAGCTCCTCGTCCTCGGCCAGCTGCTCCAGGCAGTGGGCGCACTCGGCCAGGTGCGACTTCAGCCGCTCGCAGTCGAGCTCGGCCATCTCGCCGTCGAGGTACTCGAAGGCGCGGTCGAGCACCTCGCGGCACTCCTGCTTCAGCGCCACCTCGCCGGCCGCGGCGAGCTGGACCTGCTCCTGCTGCTCCTGCGGCGCGGTCACGACGCCCCCTCCCCCACGCGCACGGCCCCCGACACGCCGCGGTCGGCCGCGTAGTCGCGCAGCAGCTCGCGCAGCTGGCGACGGCCGCGGTGCAGCCGCGACATCACGGTCCCGATCGGGGTGCCCATGATCTCGGCGATCTCCTTGTAGGCGAAGCCCTCGACGTCGGCGAGGTACACCGCCATCCGGAAGTCCTCGGGCACCTGCTGCAGGGCCCGCTTGACGTCGGAGTCGGGCAGGTGGTCCAGCGCCTCGGTCTCGGCCGAGCGCAGGCCCGAGGAGGTGTGGGACTCCGCCCGCGCCAGCTGCCAGTCCTCGATCTCGTCGGAGTGGGACTGCTGCGGCTCGCGCTGCTTCTTGCGGTACGTGTTGATGTACGTGTTCGTCAGGATCCGGTACAGCCAGGCCTTGAGGTTCGTGCCCGGGGCGTACTGGTGGAACGCGCCGTAGGCCTTGGCGAAGGCGTCCTGCACGAGGTCCTCGGCGTCGGAGGGGTTGCGCGTCATGCGCAGCGCCGCGGAGTAGAGCTGGTCGAGGAAGGGCAGCGCGTCGCGCTCGAAGCGCGCCGCGCGCTCGTCGGCGCTCTCCTCCGAGGGGGCCCTCGAGGTCTGTTCGGTCATCGCCCTCGAGCCTAGGCCCTCCCCGCGCCGCGCGCCCACGGCGCCGCCCGCACCGGCCGACGCCGCGCGGGCCGGGCCGCGCTCGTCGCGCCGGCCCGGGGGCCCCGCGGTGCGGCGGGACGCGGTGCGTGCACCCGTCTTGTCAGCCACCAGCATGTCCGCCACAACACCCCCGCCCGCGTGACCATTCCGTCACGGCGGGGGTGTTGTGGCGGACATGCTGG
>NZ_JAAALM010000879.1 GCF_009906395.1 Kineococcus indalonis | reverse complement strand
GCCGGTACCCGGCCGAGCGCGCACGGCGGCGGGCGGGGCTCGCCGGAGGACCTGCGCCGGGTGCTGGAGGACGTCGGCGTGGACCGCCTCGACCACGGCGCGGACGTGGTGCGCGATGCGCGCCTGCTGGCGCTGGTGCGCGAGCGCGGCACCGCCGTGACGTGCCGCGCGCTGCCCGGCGCGCCCGCCGGGGGCGCGGCGCCGTCCGTGGTCGCGGCGCTGCTGCGCGGGGGCGTGCGGGTGGCCGTGGTCTCCGGCGCCCGCCCGGCCGCGGACCTGGTCGCGCTGGCGCGCGAGGCGGACCTGGACCCGGACGAGCTGGTGCTGCTGCAGCGGAACGCGTTCGAGGCGGCCTGGGTCGACGACGACGAGCGCGAGGGCCTGCTGGCGGAGCTGGAGGCCTACGCCGCCCTGGTCGCCCCCGACCTCTGAGCCGCCGGCCTCTGAGCCGGCCACCGGGGCCGGGCCGGGGCGGTCGTGTCGGGGGCGGCGGCCACGATGGCGCCATGCTCCCGCGCACCGCTCCCGGACGCCGGGCCGGCACGGAGCCCTCGGCCGTCGTGCACGCCCTGTGGGTGCGCCCGGCGCGGTTGCTGTGGTGGGTGGAGCGCGGCGGCCCGCCCGTGCCGCACGCGGTGCACGTGCCGCCGGGCTCGGCGCACCCGGCGCACCCGGGGGCGCTGCGCGCCGAGCAGCGCGCCGCGCTGCTGCGCTCGGGCCTGGCCGGGGAGGCGCTGCACGCGGTCCTGGCCGGGCCCACGCGCTGGCTGCCGGCGCTGCTGCCCGCGCACGACGGGGTGCCGCTGCCCAGCCCGGACGCGTTCGTGCGGGTGCCCGCGCCGCGCCGGCACCCGGCCCCGGTGGAGCTGGCCGTGACGAACCTGCCGTGCACCGCTCCCCCGCTGTCCGTCAGCGTCGACGTCGTGCGCGGGCAGCAGCGCCGGCAGCCAGCGCGTGGGCC
>NZ_JAAALM010000878.1 GCF_009906395.1 Kineococcus indalonis | reverse complement strand
CGCCGGGCCAGGGCGCCGGCGCCGACGCCGGCCAGCACGGCCAGCGCCGGGGCGGTGGCGCCGGCGTAGCGGGCGGCGAACAGCTGCCCGCCGGCGGCGGAGGCCACCAGCGCCGCCACGGGCGCGACGGCCCAGGCCAGCACGAGCAGCAGGTGGGCGCGCTCGCGGCGCAGGTGCACCGCGCCGGCCGCGCACAGCACGAGCAGCACCAGCACCGCGAACGCGCCGCCGGCGTACGCCGAGCTCAGCCGCAGGGTCTGGCGCAGCAGGGGGAAGCCGTCGTCGATGCGGCCGGGGGCCTGGGCGAAGCCGACGGCGAGCATGGCCAGGGTGAGGGCGGCGGCGGGCAGCGCGCCCAGCGCGACGCGGGCGCGCCGGGCCCGCCCGGGCAGGGCGAACGCCACCGCGAGCAGCGCCGCCACCGCCGGTGCCCCGGTGAGCACGTGCAGGGCGGCGGCGAGCGCGGAGCCGCTCACCCACAGCGCCAGCCACCGACCGCGCGGCTCCTGCCGGTCGCGCAGCACGCCGTGGGCGGTGGCCGCCACGCACGCCAGCACCACCGGGTAGGGGCGGGCCTCCTGGCTGTGGTCGACGACGACGGGCGCCAGGGCGAAGGCGGTGCCGGCGACGACCCCGGCGGCGGTGCGCGCACCGGCGGGCCCGCCGGTGCGCAGCAGCCGGCGCGCGGTCAGGCCGACCAGGGCGGCGGTGAGCACCGTGGCGGCGGCCCCGGGCAGCCGCAGCCACGCCTCGTCGGTGGAGAGGCGCACCCAGGGGTGCACCAGCGCGTACCAGGGGCCCATGCCGGCGTCGGTGACGCGCAGGCCCCGCAGCATCACCGGCCAGGGGCGCCCGGCGGTGACCAGCGTGTAGACCTCGTCGCGCCACAGCGGCTTGGCGTCGTAGCGCCACGCGGTGGTGGCCAGCGCCACCAGCGCGGGCAGCAGCCACGCCCACGGCGC
>NZ_JAAALM010000877.1 GCF_009906395.1 Kineococcus indalonis | reverse complement strand
CCCGGCAGGCCGTGCGCGGCCAGGGCGTGGGGCAGGCCCCACAGCGGCACGGACCGGGCCAGGCCGCCGGCGGCGTCGGCGGCCTCGAGGACCACCACGGCGCACCCGGCGTCGAGCAGGGCCTCGGCGGCCGCCAGGCCGCGCGAGCCCGCCCCGGCGACGACGACCGGCGGTCGTGCGCCGGTGCCGGCCCGCGGTCGCGCGAGAGTCGGTGCGCTCACGGTGTCCACCCCTCCCCCGGCGCCGCCCGGCCGTGCTCCTGCGCACGGCCCGGGTTCCCCCGGCGCCCTCCGTCCTGCCCCGCGCCCGGTGCGGGCGAGCGGGACGATCAGTGTGTCAGCGCGGCAGGGGGTTGCTCGGCGTTTTCAGGCGTTCGACGCGCCGGAACTACGCGCAGTGAGCAGTCATCCCCTCGCTGTGACCGGTTCGGGCGCCTCAGTCCGCCGAACCCGGCTCGGCGAGCTTGCCCTGCCCCTTGGCCATCGGGGAGTTCGGCAGCAGGTTGGCCGCCGCGCCCTGCAGCTTGGTGCCCACCGAGCCGGTCACCACGTGGTCGCGGCCCTTCTGCAGCGCCTTGAACGCCTGCGCGGCGACGGTGGCCGGGTCGTCCTTGGCGGAGGTGTGCGCCATCTTCGTGTCCTCCATGCCGGCGCGCTCGAAGAACTCCGTGTCGGTGGGGCCGGGCAGGAAGGCGGTGACGCTGACGCCGTGCTGCCCCAGCTCCTGGCGCAGCGACTGCGCCAGGGACTGCACGAAGGCCTTCGTGGCGCCGTACACCGCCTGGTAGGGCGCGGGCACGCGCGCGGCCAGGGAGGAGGTGAACAGCAGCCTGCCCTCGCCGCGCCCCGCCATCGCCCGCGAGGCCAGCTTGGCGAGGTGGACGAAGGAGACGACGTTGAGGTCGATCATGTGCAGCTCGTCCTCCAGGGCGGGCGCGCCGTGGACGCCGTGGCGCTGCACGCC
>NZ_JAAALM010000876.1 GCF_009906395.1 Kineococcus indalonis | reverse complement strand
GTCCAGCGCGACGCGGAACGCCTCCAGGCCCTTCACGCGGCTCCCCCGCCGGCGGCGGTGCCGTGCTCGGCGGCGGTGTCGCGCTCGACGAGCCCGTCGAGGCGCACCTGCCCGGGCTGCTGCGCGGGCCCGGCGGGGACGGCCGCGACATCACCGTGCGCCAGGTGCTGCAGCACACCAGCGGCCTGCCGAACTACACGTCGGAGTTCGGCACCTCCGACTGGTCCCTGCTGCGGGAGCGCTACTACGACCCGCGCGAGCTGCTGGACCTGGTGCGCGAGCTGCCCGCCACCGGGGCGCCGGGGGAGTCGTGGCTGTACAGCAACACCGGGTACCTCGTGGCGGGCCTGCTCGTGCAGCGCGTGGCGCGCCGGCCCCTGGCGGAACTGGTGCGCACCCGCATCACCGAGCCCCTCGGCCTGCGCGAGACGTTCTTCCCGCAGCCCGGTGAGCAGGGGTTCCGCGGCCCGCACCCGGCAGCCTCCCACCGCGACAGCGCGGCGCAGCCGTGGCGGGACCTGACCCTGCTGGACCCGTCCTGGGGCTGGGCCGCCGGCGCGCTGGTCGCCTCGCCCAGCGACCTGAACGCCTTCACGCTCGCCCTGCTGCGCGGGGAGCTGCTCTCCGCGCAGCAGCTGGAGCAGATGCGCACGACCGTGCCGTCCCCGGACCTGTGGGAGGGGGCGCGCTACGGGCTGGGCCTGTCCAGCTCCCCGCTGCCCGACGGCACCCTGCTGTGGGGCCACGGCGGGGACATCCCCGGCTTCGAGACCCGCGGCGGCGCCACCGAGGACGGGCGCGCCGTGCAGGTCGCGGTGACGTCGCTGCCCACGGCCGTGGCCCTCGACGAGCAGGGGGGACTGGCGGCGGCGGGCGCGGTGCTGGACGCGGTGCGCGCGGCGTTCGCCTGAGCGGCCCCGTCGTGGCGGGGACCCGCCCGGGGCGCGGACCCTACGACGCGCGCAC
>NZ_JAAALM010000875.1 GCF_009906395.1 Kineococcus indalonis | reverse complement strand
GTAGGGGGTCGGCGCGGGCGCGGGGGCCACCGCGGGCCCGCACGGGGGAGCGCCGCTGGGCCGTCCCGGTGGGGTGGGCGCGCACGGTCCACGTCCGTGCACCCACCGTCACGACACCGGGCCTCAGCGCGGGGCCTCAGCGCGGGGCCTCAGCGCGGGGCCTCAGCGCGGGCAGGCCACGGTGTCCGTGCCGTCGTCCTCCACGCGGTCCGCGAACGCCTCGGAGTCCAGCTCCGGCGCGTAGCCCAGGTCCGCCCGCGCCGGGCCCAGGTCCCAGTGCTGCCGGGTGTTCGCCGACACCGCCGGGTACCCGCCCAGGTGCACGCGGGAGGCGTCCACCTGGAGCGCCCGCACCACCACCTGCCGCAGGTCCGCCGGCCCCAGCCAGCTCGCCAGCTGCGAGCGCTCCTCCGGCTGCGGCACCGTGGCGCCCAGCCGCAGCCCCACCGTGCTCACCGGCCCGCGCCGGGAGGCCACCGTGGCCACCGCCTCGTCGAACGCCTTCGTCGCCCCGTACGGGCAGCACGGCCGCGGCGGCCACGCCGCGTCCACCGGCACCCGCCCGTCCGCCTCGTGCGCGCCCATGGCGTGCACCGAGCTGGCGAACACCACCCGGCGCACCCCCGCCCGCGCCGCCGCGGCCAGCAGCGCGGCGAAGCCCTCCACGTTGGGCCCGCGCAGCTCCTCCCACGCCGCCGTCGGCGCCGGGTTGCCCGCCAGGTGCACCACGGCGCCGACCCCGTCCACGGCGCGCTCCAGGGCCGCGGGGTCGGTCAGCTCGCCGGTCACCACCTCCGCGCCCTCGTGCTGCGCCGCGGTGCGGTCGAACAGCCGCAGCGGGCGCCCCGCCAGGCCCGGCAGCAGCTGCCCGGCCACCCTGCCCGCCGCCCCGGTCACCAGCACGAGCTCGTCAGCCACCCCGGCAGCGTCCCGCACCCCGGGCCCGCCCGCCTCCCCGGCGCGCTCCCG
>NZ_JAAALM010000874.1 GCF_009906395.1 Kineococcus indalonis | reverse complement strand
GACCTGCACTGGGCGAGGCGAGGGTGGCGGTGCTGGCGCGGGAGGTCGCCGGCGCCGGTGCCGGCGCGCGGGAGGTGCGCACCCGCCTCGGCGCGCTGGACGGCCTGGACTGGGACGGGGCGGGGGCGGCCGCCTTCCGCGCGCGGCTGGCGGAGCTGGGCCGCGCCGCCGAGGCCCTGGCCGCCGGGTGCGAGGAGGCCGCCGGGCGGCGCCGTCCTGGCGGGCGCGGCGGTGGACCCGGCCCTGCTGCTCAGCGTCCCCCTCGCCCCGGGCACCGGGGTGCCCGCCGAGCGCGCCCTGGGGGCGCTGCTGCTGGGGACGGGCTCGCCCGCGGCGCTGTCCGCGCGGCTGCTGCTGCTCGCCGGGATGCTGCGCACCGCCTCGCTGCGCTACCGCGCCGGTGAGGAGGTCGCGGCGGCGGTCGTGGCGCTGGTCCGGCGCGCGGTCGCGCAGGCGGTCGTGGAGACCGCCCCGGCGCTGGCCGCGGGGGCCGCGGGCCTGCTCGCCGCGGACGTCGCCCACCGCACCGCCGAGGTCGGCGAGCGCGTCCTGAGCCGCGCCGTGGAGCAGGTCGTGACCACCGGCGCGGTGGACCTGGAGGACCTGGGGGCCTTCGCGGCGCGGGAGGGCCGCGCCGTGGACGAGCGCGTGCGCGGGGACGTGCAGCAGGTGGCGCTGCTGGCGGCGCGGCACCCGTGGCTGGTGCAGGAGGCCGTGGCCACCACCCCGGCGGTGCTGCGCGCGGCCGCGGGGCGCTCGCCGCTGCTGGCGGCGGGCCTGGCCGTGGCCGCCCCGGAGGTGCTGGCGCCGGGCGCCGGGGCCGCCGAGGTCGCCGGTGCGCTCACCGCCCTGGGGGCGGTGGGCCCGCTGTTCCGGGAGTCGGGGGTGCGGGTGGTGCCGGCGCCGGTGCGGGCGGTGCCGACCCGCCCGCCGCGCGGTGTCGCCGAGGTCCTGGACGGGGTGGCGCACCAGTCC
>NZ_JAAALM010000873.1 GCF_009906395.1 Kineococcus indalonis | reverse complement strand
GGCGGGGCGGGGGTTCGGGGAGCGGGTCAGGCGCGGCGCTTGACGGACCACACGTCGACGGCGACGGCCGCGACGATGAGGACGCCCTTGATGACGTCCTGCCAGTAGGTCGGCACGAGCAGCAGGTCCAGGCCGTTGTTGAGGGTCTGGATGAGCAGCAGGCCCAGGGCGGTGCCCCAGACGGTGCCGCGCCCGCCCATGAGGCTGGCGCCGCCGATGACGACGGCGGCGATGGCGTCCAGCTCGTAGCCCTGGCCGAGGTTCGGCGGGCCGGAGATGACGCGCGAGGCGAGCATCACGCCGGACAGGCCCGCGAGCAGGCCGCTGACGGCGTAGACGCTGAACAGGGTGCGCCGGGCGTTGACGCCGGCGATCTCGGCGGCGACGCGGTTGCCGCCGACGGCGTACACGCGCATGCCGTAGGAGGTGCGGCGCATGGCGACCCCGAGGGCGACGATCCCGAGGATCATCACGATGACGGGCACCTGCAGGCCGAGGACCTCGGTGTTGGCGATGCGGCCGAACTCCGCCGGCAGCCCGTTGACGGGCGCACCGCCGCCGATGACGTAGGCGACGCCGGAGCCGGCCGTGAGCATCCCCAGCGTCGCGATGAACGGCGGGACGTCGACGCGGGAGACGAGGACGCCGTTGACCGCGCCGGCGAGCAGGCCGACGGCCATCGCGGCGAGCACCGTCAGCCACACCTGCCCGGGGTTGGCCTTGGCGACCACGGCCCCGGTCATGCCGGCGACGGCGATGACGCTGCCGACGGACAGGTCGATGCCGCCGGTGAGGATGACCAGCGTCTGCCCCAGCGCGATGAGGGCGAACGGCGCGGCGGCCACGAGGATGCTCTGCAGGTTCTCCGGGGAGGAGAACCGCAGGCTGCGGTAGCTGAAGAACGCGATGACCAGCAGCATCACGATCAGCATCGCGCGCCGGCTCCGGGCTCGACGCGCGCCCCGCCACCCCCTCCC
>NZ_JAAALM010000872.1 GCF_009906395.1 Kineococcus indalonis | reverse complement strand
GGGCGGCGGGCACCAGGGCGGGCGGGGCGTCGCGGCGGAAGCGCATGAGGCCCTCGGTGCAGGCGCCGCGCACCTCCTCGGGCACGACCTGCAGGAGCCGGGCGGCCAGGCCGCCGAGGGTGACGAGGTCGACGTCCAGGGCGTTGACGAGGCCGCCGGTGCCGCGGCCGAGGGCGGTGCCCGCGGCGCGCGCGGCCGTCAGGGCGTGCTCGTCGCCGGCGGCGGCGCGGTCCAGGACGCGCCGGGCGTAGGAGACGGGGTCGCCGGGGGAGGGGTCGCCGAGGGTGCGGGCGAGGGCGGAGCCGTCGACGGTGGTGCCCCAGCAGCCGCGGGCGCCGCAGGGGCAGCGCACGGCGGGGTCGCCGAAGGGCACGTGGCCGAACTCCCCGGACAGGCCCCGCGCCCCGGCCAGCGGGTGCCCGCCGGTGGTGAGGGCGCCGCCGAGGCCGGCGTCCACGTGCAGGTGCAGGTGCGCGGCGGCGCCGGTGGCGGCGCCGCGGCGGGCTTCGCCGACGGCGGCGAGGGTGGCGTCGTTGCCGGCGACGAAGACGTGCTCGCCGGGGGGCGCGCCGCCGGTGCCGGCGGGCAGGGCGGCGCGCAGGTCGAGGTCGCGCCAGCCGAGGATCGGCGCGTCCAGGACGTGCCCGTCGCGCACGGGTCCGGGCACGGCGAGGCCGAGGCCGCGCACGCGCCCGGGGGAGCGGCGGTGCAGGCGCGCGGCCGCGGCGCGCAGGGCGTGCAGGACGGCGGCGCCGTCGCGGCCGTCGTGGGTGCCGCGCTCGGTGGCCAGCGGGGTGCCGCCGAGCTGGAGGACGGCCACGCGCCAGTCCTCGTGGCTGACGGCGGCGCCGAGGACGAGGGGGCCGCCGGGGTGGGCGACGAGGTGGCGGGTGGGGCGCCCGCGGGTGCCGCTGGGCGCGGCGGGGTGCTCGTCGAGGAGGCGCTCGCCGGCCAGGCGGGCGACGAGGTCGGCGGTGG
>NZ_JAAALM010000871.1 GCF_009906395.1 Kineococcus indalonis | reverse complement strand
GTTCGCGGGGGTTCTCGTCGAGGTGGGGGTGGGTCGCGCGGGCGGTGCGCTCACGTGCCGCGCGAGCGCACCCGGCGCTCCAGGGCGTCCAGGTCCGCCGCCAGCCGCACCAGCGCCGGGTCGTCGGCGGGCTCGGGGCCGTCCAGCAGCTCCAGCACCCGCCCCGCGGGCGCGCCCGTCAGCCACGCCACCTGGTCGGCGACGTCGCCGGGCCCGGCCGTGGCGTCCAGGCGCACCAGCAGCCGCAGCCGCCGCAGCGCCGCCGCGCGCAGCGCCTCCGCGGCGCGCCCGCGCGCCCCGGCGGCGGCGTACAGCCGCCCGTGGCCCTCCACGGTCTCCGCCGCGCGCACCACCACCGGCAGCGGCTCGGTGACCAGCGGCCCCAGCCGGCGCCCGCGCCACAGCACCGCCACCAGGGCCGCCACCAGCAGCAGGGTGCCGCCGGGCACCACCCAGCGCGGGGCCAGCGCGCTCAGCGGCACGCCCGCCGCGCCGGTGTCCAGCGGGTCCGGCAGGTACCACAGCAGGGTCGGGGAGGCGCCCAGCGCGCGCAGCGCCAGGGCGGCGTTGCCGTCCTGGGCGGCGTGGCGGTTGGTGAGCGGGTCGGGCGCGCCGAGCACCACGAGCGGCCCGCGCCCGGTGGCCGGGTCCGCGGGCACCTCCACCCACGAGCCGCCGTAGCAGGAGGTGCCCGCCGCGCCCGCCAGCAGCGCGTAGCCGCGCCCGCCCGCGCGCGCCTCCCCGGCGGCGGCGGGGTCCGCGGCCGGGCAGCCTGGCCCCTGCACCCGCACGGGCCGCTCGCCCGTCCCGCGCACCCCGGGCGCCACCGCCTCCAGGGTCGGCGCCGTCGGCGCCAGCAGCACCAGGCGAGCGCCGGTGGCGCCCAGCGCCGCCCAGCGCGGCGCCGGCAGCAGGTCGGGGTCGGTGACGAGCACGGTGGTGCCGGCGCCGTCCGCGCGCGCGGCCGCCAGCACGGCGTCGAAG
>NZ_JAAALM010000870.1 GCF_009906395.1 Kineococcus indalonis | reverse complement strand
AGCGTGTGCAGCCAGGTGTTGGTCTCGCGCAACGCGCCCAGCGCGGGTTTGGCGCTGCCGTCCAGACGGGTCAACCCGAAACCGTTCTCGTAGGCGTTCCAGTCGTCGCGGTCGCGGATGGTGAAGACGAACGCGTGGCTGACGTAGGGGTACCAGTTCTGCACCATCCGCAACGCCCGGCGCAGGTAGTCCGCCTGGGTGGCCTCATCCACCCCCGCGCTCCAACCGCTGCCGGCGCCGGTGGTCCAGCCGAACTCGGTGAACCAGATGCTCTTGGCGCCATCGCCGTTCTCGAGCATCACCTGGCGCACTTTGGCCACGTTGGTGATGCGGTACGGGTGCTCGGCCGGGGGCGCCTCGGGCGCTTCGGCGGCCGGGCCCTGGTAGGGGTGCAGCCCCAGCGCGTCGAAGGAGCCCTTGGCCCCGGCGGCGTACAGCTGCTGCACCCACTGCGCGTTGGCGCCGCTGGTGCCGGCGCTGACCACGCTGGCCGCGGGGTCGGCGGCCTTGATGCCGGCGTAGCCGGCGCGCAGGACGGGCACGTAGGCGCTGGCGGGGGTGTTCGGGCAGGTGCCCCCCGAGCAGTCCGGCTCGTTCCAGATCTCCCAGGCGCGCACCTGCCCGCGGTAGCGGGTGGCCAGCTCGGTGGCGATGCGCTGGAAGTGCCGGTACTGCTCCTCACCGGCCGGCAGGGCCTTGAGGTCCTGGGTGCCGCTGAGCCAGGTGGGGGTGCAGCCCAGCGTCAGCAGCAGCTGCAGGCCCAGGGCGCGGGCCTGGCGCACGGTGGCGTCCAGGCGGTCGCGGTACCAGGTGGAGACCTGCCCGGGGCCGCGTTCTTCCAGCGAGCACCAGCCCACCCCGATGCGCACCCAGCCCGAGCCGGAGTCGGCGACCTGCTGCAAGGCGGTGGTGTTCACCGGCCAGTCCCGCCACAGGGAGAACACCTCCACCCCCGTCCCCAACACGCGCGAGGGAGCCGCCGCA
>NZ_JAAALM010000086.1 GCF_009906395.1 Kineococcus indalonis | reverse complement strand
GGGCCTGGTGGGGCTGGCCGAGCGGGTCGCGCTGGCCGGCGGCGAGCTGGAGCACGGCCCGGCCGGCGGCGGTTTCCGGCTGCGGGCGCGGTTGCCGTGGCCGGCGTGAGCGCGGCCGGCGCGCACGGCGCGGGCGCGGGGGGCGGCGCCGCGCCGGTGCGGGTGCTGCTCGTCGACGACGACCCGCTGGTGCGCTCGGCGCTGCGGGTGGTGCTGGGCGGCCTGGACGACGTGAGCGTCGTGGGCGAGGCCGCCGACGGCGACGAGGCGGTCGCGCTGGCCGCGGCCACCGCGCCGGACGTGGTGCTGCTCGACGTGCGCATGCCGCGCCGCGACGGCCTGAGCGCCGCGCGGGAGCTGAGCGCGGGCGGGTCCGGGCCGCGCGTGGTGGTGCTGACCACGTTCGGGGAGGACGACGCGGTGCTGGCGGCGCTGCGCGCCGGGGCGGACGGGTTCCTGCTCAAGGACACCCCGCCCGCCGGGATCCTCGCGGCGGTGCGCCGGGCCGCGGCGGGTGAGCCGGTGCTCTCGCCCGACGCGACCCGGCGCCTCATCGGCCACGTCACCGGCCGCGCCGCCGGCTCCCCGGGCGGCGCGGACGGGTCCGCGCCGCCGCCCGGGGCGGACGCGCGCCGGCGCCAGGCGCTGGCGCGCCTGGCGCGGCTGGGCGCCAAGGAGCACGAGGTGGCCGTGGCCGTCGGCCGGGGGCTGCCCAACGCCGAGATCGGCGCCCGGATGTCCCTGAGCACCGCGACGGTGAAGGCCTACGTCTCGCGCGTCATGTCCCGCCTGGGGGTGGACAACCGCGTGCAGGTGGCGATCGTCGTCCACGACGCCGGGCTGCTGTGACGCCGGGCTGCTGTGACGCCGGGTTGCTGGGGGCGCTGCTGCGGGGTGCGCGGCCGCGCACCCCGCAGCAGCGCTCAGGTGTCGGGCAGCTCGACGGGGGCGAGCTCGGCGAAGCGGTCGCCGGGGCCGGGGTTGCCCGGGGCGCTGGACCCGCCGAGCTGGTGCACCACGCCCCACACGGCGTTCAGGCCGGTGGTGACCGCGCCCTCCGCCCAGCCGGGCGTGAAGGAGATGTCGTCGCCGGCCAGGAAGACCCCGCGCTGCTGCGGCGGCAGGTGGTCCTGCACGAAGTGGGTGAACAGCCGCCGCTGGTAGCGGTAGTGCCCGGGCAGGTTGCCGCGGAAGGCGCCCATGAAGTGCGGCTCGCGCTCCCAGGAGACGGTGATCGGGTCGCCGAGGACGTGGGAGGCGATGTCGACGTCGGGGTAGATCTGCTCCAGGTTGTGCAGCATCAGCCGCACCCGCTCGTCGGTGCTCAGCGCCAGCCACTTCAGGGCGTCGTCGTTCCACGTGTAGCTCAGGCAGATCACGGCCGGGGAGTCCGCCGCCGCCGGGTCGTCGATGCCCTCGCCGCCGTCGAGCAGGTAGGTGCCGCGGGTCATGCGGTCGGTGAGGGTGGTGCTCAGCACCCGCCGGCCGGTGGCCGGGTCGCGGTCGCGCCAGAACGGGCGGTCCACCAGGACGAACGTCTTGGAGGACTGCATGTAGTGCGAGCGCTCCATCGCCATCCACATCTCGTGCGAGAACAGCGACTCCTCGGTGTCGATGCCCGCCGACAGCAGCCACGACTGGCAGGTGACGACCACCGCCTCGTAGGCGCGCTCGGTGCCCCAGCGGTCCAGCACGAGCAGGCGCCCGTCCTCGCCGCGGCGCACGCGCGTCACCCCTGGGCGCGGGGAGCCGTGGTGCAGCGACTCCAGGCTGGTGCCCGCCGGCCAGTGCGCGATCGTGGCCGGCGCGTGGCGCCACAGGCCCAGCGGCACGCTCTGCGCGCCGCCGGTGATGCGGTGGTGCTGGTCGTCGGCGTCGGTGTGCACGACGCGCAGGATCTCCAGGACCGAGTTGGGGAAGTCGGTGTCCCAGCCCCCGGTGCCGAAGCCGACCTGCCCGAACGTCTCGCGCGAGGAGAAGGGCAGCGCCGCGAACGAGGGGGACTTCGCGACGAACCCGTAGAAGGTCTCCTCGTCCAGCCGCGGGACCGTCCGGTTCCAGATCTCCTTGATCGCGCGCAGGTCGCGGCGGCGGATCGCCTCCTGCATCGCCTCCAGCTCCGCGCCCTCCACCAGCGCCCGCCGCCACGCGGCGGCGACCTCGCCGAACTCGGCCGGCAGGTCCTCGGGCCCCTCGGCGTAGTGGGCGCGGTTGCGCAGCTCGATGACGGTGCTGGGCGTCTGCGGGGCCAGCGGGTTCGGGAACGGGCTGGTGCGGGCGCCGACGGTGTCGACGTAGTGGAAGAACGCGCGACCGGAGGCGGGGAAGCGCATGCCGCCGAGGTCGGCCACGGCGCCGGGCACGCCGGGGAAGGCCGCCGAGCGCAGCCGGCCGCCGATCTCCCCGGCCTCGTGGACCACCGGGCGCAGCCCGAGCTTCATCAGCTCGTGCGCGGCCACCAGCCCCGACACCCCGGCCCCGACGACCGCGACCTCGGTGCCGTGCCGGTGCGCGGGCACCGAGCCCAGGCCGGCGGGGTGGGCGAGGTGCTCGTCGTAGGGGAAGGGGAAGTCGGGCACCAGCATCGTCAGCGGCGGCCGCGCGCCCCGGCGCGCGCCCGGGGCGGGGGCGCCGGGCAGGTCCTCGGTGCTCGTGCCGGCGGGGAGGGTCACCGCGGGCCCCCGCCGCGGGTGGCGGCCAGCACCGACAGCAGCTCGTACACCACGTGCGCGGCGGCGATGCCGGTGATCTCGGCGTGGTCGTACGCCGGGGCGACCTCGACGACGTCGGCGCCCACGACGTGCGCGCCCACCAGGCCGCGCAGGGTGTGCAGCAGTTCCCGGCTGGTCAGCCCGCCGGCCTCGGGGGTGCCGGTGCCGGGGGCGGCGGCGGGGTCGAGGACGTCGATGTCGACGGAGACGTACACCGGGGCGCCCTCGACGCGGCGGCGCACCCGCTCCACCGCGCGCGCCGCGCCGTCGGTCTCGTAGTCGTCGGCACGCACCACCTGGAAGCCGAGCACGGCGTCGTCCTCGAGGTCCTGCGCGCTGTACAGCGGCCCGCGGGTGCCGACGTGGACGCTGCGCTCGAGGTCGATCAGGCCCTCCTCGCCGGCGCGGCGGAAGGGGGTGCCGTGGGTGTAGGGGGCGCCGAAGTAGGTGTCCCAGGTGTCCAGGTGGGCGTCGAAGTGGACGACGGCGAGCTTGCCGTGCTGCTTGGCCAGCGCGCGCAGCGCCGGCAGGGCCAGGGTGTGGTCCCCGCCCAGCGACAGCAGCGTGGAGCCGTCCTGCGACAGCGCGGTCAGGCCCTGCTCGGCGGTGCTCAGCGCCTCGGCGACGTCGAAGGGGTTCAGGCCGAGGTCGCCGGCGTCGGCGACCTGCTGGGTGCCGAAGGGGTGCACGCCCAGCGCGGGGTTGTAGGGCCGCAGCAGCTTGGAGGAGGCGCGGACGTGACCGGGCCCGAAGCGGGCGCCGGGGCGGTAGCTGACGCCGGAGTCGAAGGGCAGGCCGACGATCGTGACGTCGGCGCGGGAGACCTCGTCCAGGCGCGGCAGGCGCGCGAACGTGGCCGGGCCGCCGTAGCGGGGGACGCGCGTGGCGTCGACCGGTCCCTGCGGGGAGGGCGTGTCGGGGGACGGCATGGCTCCACAGTGGCGCCGCGCGCGAATCCGGTCAACCCTTGTTTACCTCCAGGGTTGCGCAGGTTCCCGGGCGTGCGCGGGGGTGCCAGACTGCGACGGGCACCGCGGCGGGCGCGGTGCCGGGGCGGTGGCGAGAGGGCGCGGTGCGGGCAGGGGCGAGGGCAGCGGCGGGGCCCGCGGACGAGGCCGCGGACGGGACCGTGGAGGAGGACCCCGCGGACGCGTCGGCGCACGTCGGCGCCCGGCTGCGCGCCGCGCGCCTGGCGCAGCGGCGCACGGTGGCGGAGGTGGCCGCGGCCAGCGGGCTGACCAAGGGCTTCCTCTCCCGCCTGGAGCGCGACCGCGCCACCGCCTCGGTGGCGGCCCTGGTGCGGCTGTGCGCCGCCCTGGACCTCGCGGTGGGCAGCCTCTTCGAGCCGGCCCCCGCCGGCGAGGTCGTCCGCGCCGGGCACCACCCGCCGATCTCCTTCGGCGGCCACGGGGTGCGCGAGTGGCTGCTCACCCCCGCCGGCGAGCGGCGCCTGGCCGTCATCGTCAGCGAGGTCGAGCCCGGCGGCGGCTCCGGCGAGGAGCCCTACGCCCTGGACGCCGACGTGGAGCTCGCCCTCGTCCTGGCCGGCGGGCTGCGGCTGCGCTTCGCCGGCGGCGAGGTCGTCGAGCTCGGCACCGGCGACGCCCTCACGTTCGACCCCGCCCGCGCCCGCTCCTTCACCGCCACCGGCGACGCGCCCGCGCGGGTGCTGTGGGTCGTCAGCCCCGCCCTGTCCAGGTCGCCCGGGGAGCGCGGCGAGCGGGGGGAGCGGCCGTGAGGATCGCCGTCGCGCAGCAGGCCGCCACCGCGGACGTGGCGCGGAACCTGCGCGAGCTGGAGCGCCTGGCCGAGCGCGCCGCGGGCGCGGGCGCCGACCTGCTCGTCACGCCGGAGCTGTTCACCACCGGCTACGACCCCGGCCGCGTGCACCCGGACCCCTCCGTGCTGCCGCGCGTGGCGGACGTCGCGCGCCGCACCGGCGTGGCGCTGGTGGTCAGCGAACCGCACCGCGCGGGCTCCGCCGAGACGATCACCGCCGTCGTCGTCGACCGCGGGGGCACCGTCCTGGGCCGGTACACCAAGACCCACCTGTACGGGCCCGCCGAGCGCGCCGCCTTCACCCCCGGCGACGGCACCCCGCTGGTGGTGCGGGTGGCGGGCCTGCGGGTGGGGGTCCTGGTCTGCTTCGACGTGGAGTTCCCCGAGGCGGTGCGCTCCCTGGCCCTGGCCGGGGCGGACGTCGTCGCCGTCCCCACCGCGGTCTTCGACGCGGACGTGGCGCGGCTGCTGCTGCCCGCGCGCGCCTACGAGAACCGCGTCGCGCTCGCCTACGCCAACCACGTCGGCCCCGCCGCCGACGGGGTGAGCACCTTCAGCGGCGGCTCCGTCGTCGTCGGGCCCGACGGGCGCGTCCTGGCGCGCGGGGGCGAGGGGGAGCCGGAGCTGCTGCTCGCCGACGTCGACGCGGCCGACCTGCGCAGCGCCCGCGACGTGGTCGACTACCTGCGCGAGCGCCGCCCGGGCACCTACCGGCTGGGGTGAGGACCGCGCCCCTCAGGACGGCAGGTGGCCCCACAGCAGGTCCAGCTCGCCCTCGACCTCCACGGCCCCCAGCGCCGCCGGCAGCAGGAACGTGCCGGCCCGCGCCAGCTCCCCGCTCCAGCCCCCGGCGCGCACGGCCACCGCGGCCCGCCCGACGTTGGTGAGCACCTGCGCGGTGCCGAACCCCCGGCGCACCCGCACCCGGTGCCCGCTGCGCCAGCGGTGCAGGACGAAGTACGGGCCCTCGCAGCACACCGCGCGGCGCACCCCGTCGTCGTCGGCGGGCACGGTGGCGTCGGTGATCGTGACCCGGGCGTCCAGCCGGGTCTCGCGCAGCAGCGCCTCGACGTTCTCCCGCCGCTGCTGCTCGGGCACGGGGGAGCCGTCCTGCATCGCGTACGGCATGGCGTGCTGCTGCGTGTCGGAGGTCTGCTCGATCTCGTAGACCAGCGTGTCCGGCCCGAACGAGTGGATCGTGCCGCCCGGCACGTACACGGTGTCGCCGGCCGCGACGGGGAAGCGCTCCAGCACGGCGTCGAAGTCCTGCGCCAGCAGCGCCTCGCGCAGCCGCTCGACGCCCACGCCGGGGCGCACCCCGGCCAGCGCGGTGGCGCCCGGCCCGGCGGCCAGCACGTGCCACGCCTCGGTCTTGCCGTTCTCCTGCCCCTCGAGCTCCCGCGCCGCGGCGTCGTCGGCGTGCACGTGCACCGGCAGGGCGCGGTGGCCGTCGATGAGCTTGGTGAGCAGCGGGAACCGCGAGCCCGACCAGCCCGGCCCGACGAGCTCACCGGGGTGCTCGCGCACCAGGTCGCGCAGCGGCGTGCCGGCCAGCGGGCCGTCGGCGACGACCCCGACCTCGCCGTCGACGTCGCTGACCTCCCACGTCTCCGCGACGGGACCGTCGGGCAGCCCGCTGCGCCCCAGCACCTCCGCGACGGCGCGACCGCCGAAGACGTGCTGCTTGACGGACGCGCTCAGGCGCAGCGGGTACCACTCCACGACGGGGCCCCCTCGCAGGACCGGCTCGGGCGATCGGGTCAGAGGATCGGGTTGCCGCCGGTCACGGCCACGCGCGCGCCGGAGACGTAGCTGGCCTCGTCGGAGGCGAGCATCACGTACACCGGCGCCAGCTCCGCCGGCTGCGCGGCACGGCCGAGGGGCGACTGCTGGCCGAACTGCGCGACCTTCTCCTCCGGCATCGTGGCCGGGATCAGCGGCGTCCACACCGGCCCGGGGGCCACGGAGTTCGCGCGGATGCCGCGCTCGGCGAGCAGCTGCGCCAGCGAGGCGCACATGTTCGCGATGGCCGACTTCGTGGCCGCGTACGGCAGCAGGGTCGGGCTGGGCATGTCGGAGTTCACCGAGCTGGAGCCGATGATCGAACCGCCGGAGCCCATGTGCGGCAGCGCCGCCTTCGTCAGGTGGAAGAACGCGCTGAGGTTCGTGTGGATCGTCCGGTCCCACTCCTCGTCGGGGATCTCCTCCACCGAGTCGCGGTTCATCTGGAACGCGGCGTTGCTGACGAGCACGTCGACGCGGCCGAACTCCTCCACGGCCTTGGCGACCACGGCGCGGCAGTGCTCGGGTCGGGCGAGGTCGCCGGGCACCAGCACCGCCTTGCGGCCGGCCTGCTCCACCCACTTCGCCGTCTCGCGCGCGTCCTCGTCCTCGTCGAGGTAGCTGACGAGGACGTCGGCGCCCTCGCGGGCGTAGGCGATGGCGACGGCGCGGCCGATGCCGGAGTCCCCGCCGGTGATGATCGCCTTCTTGCCCTCCAGCCGCCCGCTGCCGCGGTAGCTGCGCTCGCCGTGGTCGGGTGCGGGGTCCATCGCCGCGGTGGTGCCGGGCACCTCCTGCGACTGCTCGGGCTGCTGCCCCTCCTGCGTCATCGCGCGTCTCCTCTCGCTGTGCGTGCTCGGCGGCCGCTCGCGCGGGGCGCCGCGCGGCTCCACCCACCCGCCTACCCGCTGCGCGCGTCCCCAACCGTGCCCCGGACGGGTGTTCCCGCGGCGCGTCGATGGCGCCCGCCGCACCGCGCCCGTAGCGTGAACGTTCAAGATCCTCTGGACGACCACCGCGAAGGAGCGAACCGTGGTCCCTCTGCTCGACCGCCGGCGCAGCATCGCGCCACCGGGTTTCAACCGGTGGCTGGTGCCGCCGGCCGCGCTGGCCGTGCACCTGTGCATCGGCCAGGTGTACGCCACCAGCGTCTACAAGAACGCCCTCGTGCAGCACTTCGAGGTCGGCAACACCGAGATCGGCGTGGTGTTCTCCATCGCCATCGTCATGCTGGGCCTGTCCGCCGCCGTCGCCGGCACCTGGGTGGACCGCAACGGCCCCCGCAGGGCGATGGCGACCTCGGCGCTGTTCTGGGTCACCGGTTTCCTCGTCGGCGCCCTGGGCATCGCCACCTCTCAGCTGTGGCTGCTGTACCTGGGCTACGGCGTCATCGGCGGCATCGGCCTGGGCATCGGCTACATCTCCCCGGTCTCCACGCTGATCAAGTGGTTCCCCGACCGGCCCGGCCTGGCGACCGGCATGGCGATCATGGGGTTCGGCGGCGGGGCCCTGGTGGCCAGCCCGCTGTCCACCCGCCTGCTGGGCCTGTACGACCCCGACTACGACTCCTCGGTGGCCGGCAGCGTGCCCGCCGGCGACGCGGTGGCGATGCTCTTCGTCACCTTCGCGGTCGCGCACGCGCTGTTCATGGCGTTCGGCGCGGCGACCGTGCGGGTGCCCGCCGAGGGGTGGCGGCCCGACGGGTTCGACCCGGCGTCGGTGCGCTCCAAGGCCCTGGTCACCACGGCCAGCGTCTCGGCGCGCAACGCGATCCGCACCCCGCAGTTCTGGCTGCTGTGGGTGGTCCTCTTCTGCAACGTCACCGCCGGCATCGGCGTCCTGGAGCAGGCCTCGCCGATGATCCAGGACTTCTTCCGCGGCGCGGACGGCACCTCCAGCGTGGCCGTCGCGGCGGCCGGCGGGTTCGTCGGGCTGCTGTCGATGGCGAACATGGCCGGGCGGTTCGTGTGGTCCTCGACCTCCGACGTCATCGGCCGCAAGCCGATCTACCTGGTCTACCTGGGCGTCGGGCTCGTCGCGTACGCGCTGCTCGCGCTGTTCGGGCAGACCAGCACCGCGCTGTTCGTGCTGCTCGCCGCGGTGATCCTGTCGTTCTACGGCGGCGGGTTCGCCACGGTCCCGGCGTACCTGCGGGACCTGTTCGGCACCTTCCAGGTGGGCGCGATCCACGGCCGCCTGCTCACCGCCTGGTCCACCGCGGGCGTGGTCGGCCCGCTCATCGTCAACGGCTTCCTCGACGCGCAGGGCACCCCGGGACGGCTGACGGCGGAGGCGTACCGGCCTGCGCTGCTGACCATGGTGGCGCTGCTGGCGGTCGGGCTCGTCGCGAACCTGCTGGTGCGGCCGGTCGCGGCGAGGTTCCACGAGCCGGCCCCCGCCGCGGAGCGGGAGCGCGGCGAGCGCACCGGGGGGAGGGCGTCGTGAGCACGGGCACGGGTGCCGGCACGGGTGCCGGCGCGGCGGCGGGGGGCGGTGCGCCCCGCTCCTCCACCGCCCGGGTGGCGCTGGGCTGGGCGCTGGTCGGGGTGCCGCTGGCGTACGGCGTGGTGGAGACGGTGCTGCGCGCCTCCAAGCTCTTCACCGGCTGAACCGGCTGGACCGGCTGGACCCGCCGGCCGCCCCCGCGGGGGCGGCCGGCGGCCTCAGCGGAAGCGGTCCGGGTCGCCGGCGCCGACCCGCACGACCTCCGCGGCGCCCTCGGAGAGGTCGACCACGGTCGTCGGGGTGGTGCCCACCTCCCCGGCGTCCACCACGGCGTCGACGACGTGGTCCAGCTCCTCCTTGATGCTCCACGCGTCGGTGGGCGGTTCCTCGCGGCCCGGCAGCAGCAGCGTGCTCGACAGCAGCGGCTCGCCCAGCTCGCGCAGCAGCGCCCGCACGAACGGGTGGTCCGGGATGCGCACGCCGACGGTCCTCTTGCGCGGGTGCGCGAAGCGCTTGGGCACCTCCGCGGTGGCGGGCAGGATGAACGTGTACGGGTTCGGCGTGGCCGCCTTCACCGCGCGGAACGCGGAGTTGTCCAGGTGCACGAACTGCCCGAGCTGGGCGAAGTCGGCGCACACCAGCGTGAAGTGGTGCCGCTCGCCCAGGTGGCGGATGCGGCGGATGCGCTCGGCGCCGGTGCGGCTCTCCAGCCGGCAGCCCAGCGCGTAGCAGGAGTCGGTGGGGTAGGCGATCAGGGCGTCCTCGCGCAGCAGCGCCACCAGCTGCGCCAGGGCCCGCGGCTGCGGGTCCTGCGGGTGCACCTCCACGAAGCGGGCCACGCCCCGCAGGGTAGGGCGGACCGGCGCCGGCGGCAGCCCGGCCCCGCCGCCCGGGCCCCGCCCGCGCCGCTCAGGGCAGCTGGACGAGCGGGAAGGCCACGGTGCGCCGCAGCCGGAACCCCAGCGCCTCGTACAGCCGCACCGCGCCGGTGTTCTGCGCCGCCGCGTGCAGGAACGGCGTCTCGCCGCGGGCCAGGACACCGGCGGCCACCGCTCGCACCAGCCGGCTCGCCAGGCCCCGCCCGCGCGCGGCCGGGTCGGTGCACACCGCGCTGATCTCGGTGAACCCCGGCGGGTGCAGGCGCTCGCCGGCCACCGCCACCAGCCGCCCCCGCTCGTCGCGCACGCCCAGGTAGGTGCCCAGCAGGGGGGTGCGGCGCTCGAAGGGCCCCGGCCGGGTGCGCCGCACCAGGTCCAGCACCTCCGGCAGGTCCCGCTCGCCCAGGACGACCGCGCCCGGGTCCGGCGCGGCCCGCAGCGCGCCGGTGGCCACCAGCTGCACGCCCGGCAGGTCCCGCACCAGCCGCGCACCGGCCGGCAGCGGCCCCTCCAGCGCCGGCAGCAGCACCGGCGCGCCCGGGCCCGCCACCTCCCGCAGGTCCTCCCAGGCCCGCTCCTCGCGCGGGTCGGCCAGCGCGCAGAAGGGCGACACGTCCACCGGGTAGCGCCGGCCCAGGCCGCCGCCCTCGGCGAGGTCGCGGTGCGCGCCCGTCAGCGAGGCCCACACGGGG
>NZ_JAAALM010000869.1 GCF_009906395.1 Kineococcus indalonis | reverse complement strand
ACCCGCGCCAGCACTGATCGTCCGCTTCGTCGACGAGATGAGAGTCAAGGGCTTCGCGGTCGAGTCGATCTGCGCCGTGCTCACCGAGCAGGGGCTCCAGGTCGCCGCGAGGACCTACCGTGCTTGGAAGGCCGGGGTAGCGCCGTCGGCGCGCACGGTCTCCGACGCCCACGTGCTGAACGCCCTGCGATCCACTGCTGGGCAGCCGGAGTTGCTGTACGGACGGCGCAAGATGGCCGCTCACCTGCGCCGGCAGGGTCTGGCCGTGGCGCACTGCACCGTGGACCGGTTGATGCGGGCAGAAGGCATGAACGGAGCCCGGCGGGCGCGGAAGGTCCGCACCACCATCCCCGGCAAGGACGGAGTGCGGGCTGGGGACCTGCTGAACCGCCAGTTCACCGCGCCAGCGCCGAACCTGGTCTGGGTCGCCGACTTCACGTACGTCAGGACGTGGGCGGGGTTCGTCTACGTCGCCTTCATCGTCGACGTCTTCGCGCAGCGGATCGTGGGCTGGCACGCGATGAGCAGCAAGCACACCGACCTGGTCTTGACCTGCCTGCGGATGGCGACCTGGGGACGCGAGAACGAGGGAACCCCGGTGGCACCCGGTCTGATCATGCACTCGGATGCCGGGTCGCAGTACAAGAGCTTGAGGCTGACCGAGCACCTGGCCATCGAAGGTTTCGCGGCGTCGATCGGTTCGGTCGGCGATGCCTACGACAACGCGCTGATGGAGACGGTGATCGGGCTCTACAAGACCGAGTGCGTCCGACCAGGTCCCTTCCACATCGGGCCGCTGAAGACCCTGTCCGACGTGGAGTACGCCACCGCGACCTGGGTGGAGTGGTGGAACAACGCCCGGCTGCACTCTCGGCTGGGCTACCGCCCACCGGCCGAGGCGGAGGCCGCCCACTACGCTGACCTCAACGCCTCCATCCCGGAGTCGTGCCCCACATGAAGACGGCATCAAAGCCGTGACGCTTCA
>NZ_JAAALM010000868.1 GCF_009906395.1 Kineococcus indalonis | reverse complement strand
TGCCGTACCCGGCCGGCCAGGCGGGGGGCGCGGAGGCGCTGCCCTCCAGGAGGGCCTCGACCTGCGCGGGCGTGGCGGTGCCGTCCACCGAGCGCACCAGGGCGGCCGCGGCGGCGACCTGCGGGGCGGAGAACGAGGTGCCCCTGGCGAAGAAGTAGCCGTGCCCCTCGCTGGCCGGGCCGCCCACGACGACCTGCTCGCCGGGGGCGCTGAGGTCCACGGCGTCGTTGTGCTGCGCCCACGGGGCCGGGGCGCCGCCGGGCGCGGTGGCGGAGACGGAGACCACACCGGGGTAGGCCGCCGGGTACTCCACGGGGTTGCCGCGGTCGCCGGAGTTGCCGGCCGCCGCGACGACCACGACGCCCCTGGAGACGGCGTGCTGCACGGCGTCGGCGGTGACCCTGCTGTACGTCTCCCCGCCCAGGGAGAGGTTGACGACCTGCGCGCCGTGGTCGGCGGCCCACAGGATCCCCCTGGCGACCGCGTCGCCGGCGCACCCGTCGGGGGTGCACACCCGCACCGGCAGCACCTCCACGTCGGGGGCGACGCCGATCGCGCCGTGGGCGTTGCCGCGCGCGCCGGCCACGACGGTGGCGACCTGGGTGCCGTGGGTGCCGATGTCGGTGCCGGCGGCCAGGTTCGCGCCGGGCAGGACGCGCCCGGCCAGGTCGGGGGCGGTGGGGTCCACGCCGCTGTCGAGGACGGCGACGGTGACGCCGCGGCCGGTGGTGGTGCCCCAGGCGGCCGGCGCGCGCACGGCGTCCAGGTGGGTGGCGAAGCGCAGGTAGGGGTCGGTGGCCAGCAGCAGCGGGCCGCCGAGGCGCTCGCCGGTGGTGGGGGTCAGGTGGTAGGTGGTGCGCGGTTCGGCGGAGGTGACCGCGGGGTCGGCCGCCAGCTCGGCGGCCAGGCGCTCGGCGGCGGCCGCGTCGGGCGCGGTGACGGTCTCCAGCACGAGCCGGTCGCCGGCGCGGCGCAGCAGGTCCACGGG
>NZ_JAAALM010000867.1 GCF_009906395.1 Kineococcus indalonis | reverse complement strand
CGTCACGGGGGAAGGGTAGGCGACCGGCCGCGGCTCAGGTCCCCGGCGTGTCGGCCGACGGGGAGGGCGTGCCGGACCCCGGCGTGGTCCACCATCGTCCCGGGATGCCCGGGCCGCACGGGTGGTTCATCCTGGGTCCGCGCTCCGCGGACCCGCGGGGCATCCCACGGAGGGGGAACCGCAGTGCTCACCGTCATCGCGTGCGTGGCGCTCGTCGTCGTCGGCATCCTGGGTGCCGTCAAGATGGAGGACCACCTGGACCCGTCGAAGGGCCGCAGCCGCGTCGAGCGGTGAGCCACGGGGCTCCGCGCACGCACAGCCCGATCGGCCAGACTGCGGACCCGGTACGACCGAGCCCCGGCCGAGGAGCGGGTGGGGCGCGACGAACGGAGCACCGCCCACCGTGGCCGACGACACCGACGCAACGCCCCGCACCGCCCCCGCGCCCGGTCCCGCGGACCCGGCGCACGACGGCCCCCGCCCGGGCCTGGTGGCGCGGCTGCGCGACACCTACGAGGTGCTGGCCCGCGAGGCCGCCAAGTTCGGGGTGGTCGGGGCGGTGGCCTTCGTCACCGACTTCGGCGTCTTCAACCTGCTGAGCTTCGCCGGCCCCGGCGGCGAAGGCGTGCTGCACCACAAGCCGCTGACGGCCAACGGCATCGCGATCGTCGTCAGCGTGGTGGTGGCCTGGCTGGGCAACCGCTACTGGACCTTCCGGCACCGCCGGCGCGCCTCGGCGCCGCGCGAGCTGCTGATGTTCGCGCTGATGAACGGCGCGGGGCTGCTCATCAGCGCCGCCTGCCTGGCCTTCACGTACTACGTGCTGGGGCTGCGCGGCCCGCTGGCCTCGAACGTCTCGGCGAAGGTGGTCGGCGTCGGGCTGGGCACCCTGTTCCGCTGGTGGGCCTACCGCCGCTTCGTGTTCGTGGAGGAGCTGCGCGAGGAGGGCTGGGACGCGCACGGCCCGGGCGGCGCCGGCGGGCGCGTCCCAGCCCTCCTC
>NZ_JAAALM010000866.1 GCF_009906395.1 Kineococcus indalonis | reverse complement strand
CTCACAGGAGCGTCCCGCGGCCCGGGGCGGCGCGCTCGCCCGGGCCGCGGGACGCTCCTGTGAGACACTGCGGACGGTCGGGCGTTCCCCACACCGGGCGACCGACCCGCCGACGAGACCGCCGCCCTGTGCGTGGCGTCCGGGCAGCGCCGCGGTCCAGTGGAAGGACCCCGCAGGCGCCCCGGCCCCCGCTCCGGTCGCGGGAGCGGCGGCGGCACGAGCGGAGCGCCGCCTGGAGCGAGCGAACCCCGCGCGTGCACCGAGGACTTCCGTCGGGTGCGGGTCACCCCCACCCGGCGATCCCTACGAGGACGCCCCGGGCGGCCACGGGTTCACCGGTGGAGTGGCCGCCGCGGGACGACGGGAGAGCCCGTGACGACCACACCTGAAGAGAACGGCCCCGCAGCACCGGCGCAGCCGGCCAGCGGCACCCGCCCCCGCCGGCGCCGGGCGGCCAGCCGCCCGGCCGGCCCCCCGGTCCGCGTCGAGGCGAGCGCCGCCGAGCAGCCCGTGCCGGAGGCCGCCGAGCAGGCCGCCGGCGAGGCCGCCGGCGCCGCGGTGGAGCAGACCGTCCCCGCCGCGCCCGAGGCGCCCGCCGCCGAGCCCGTCGCGGCGGAGCCCGCCGTGGAGGAGCCAGCGGCCGAGGTGCCCGTGCCGGAGGCGGCCGAGGAGCCCGTGGCCGAGCCCGTGGCCGAGGAGCCCGCTCCCGCGCCGCGGCGCCGCGCCCGTCGCGCCACCCGCCGCACCGGTGCGCCCGCGGAGCAGGCCGCCGAGCAGCCCGCCGAGCAGCCGGTCGCCGAGCAGCCCGCGCCGGAGGCGGCCGAGCAGCCCGTCGGCGAGGTCGCCGGCGCCGCCGTGGAGCAGACCGTCCCCGCCGTGCCCGAGGTGCCCGCGGCGCCCGCGGAGCCCGTGGCCCAGGAGCCCGCCGCCGAGCCCGCCGTCGCCGAGGAGGCCCCCGCGGCGCCGCGGCGCCGTGCGCGCCGCGCCACCCGGCGCAGCGC
>NZ_JAAALM010000865.1 GCF_009906395.1 Kineococcus indalonis | reverse complement strand
GTGGTGAGGGGGGTGCTGGCGCGTCGCGGGGCGGTGGCGTGTCGCATGACGACCTTCTTCGGGCTGCTTCGGGAGACGCCGTTGTCCCTACCGAGCGTAGTGCTATCGCTACTCGTTGCGGGGGGAGATGGAGGAGGAGGCCCCCTCCACGGTCTGCGGCAGCAGCAGGTGCTCGCCCCCGCGCCGCCACTCCACCAGCAGCGCGGTGGCGTCGTCGCGCAGCGAGACGCCCGGGCTGCCCAGGATCGTGCGGCGCAGCCGGCGCAGCGTCTCCGCCGCCGCCTGCCCGGCCGCCGCCTGCTGCTCCAGGAAGTCCGACAGCCCGTCCAGGCCGAGCAGGGTGCCGTCGTCGCGGCGGGCCTCGATGAGCCCGTCGGTGTACAGCAGCACCGCGTCCCCGGACTGCAGCACCTCCTCCGCCACGACCACCGCCCCGCCGAACGACCAGCCCAGCGGGAACGCCGGCGGCGCCTGCAGGGTCTTCACCACGTGCGCACCGCGCAGCAGCAGCGGCGGCGGGTGCCCGGCGCTGACCCACGACAGCGTGCCCGTGCCGCGGTCCAGGCGGGCCAGCACCGCGGTGACGTGCCGGTCCCCGCCGAACTGCCCGCCCACCGCCGCGTCGACCTCGGCGTACGTGCCCAGCAGGTCCAGCCCGGTGCGCCGCGCGCGCCGGTACGCGGCCACCGCCAGGGTCGTCACCGCCGAGGCCGCCAGGCCGTGGCCCATGCCGTCGAAGACGGCCAGGTGCAGGCCCTCCTCGTTGGCGGCGTAGTCGAAGGCGTCGCCACCGTTGTCGTAGGCCGGTTCCAGCGCGGCGGAGACCACCAGCCCGTCGGTGGCGTACGTCTGCGGCGGCAGCACCGAGCGCACCAGTTCGCTGCCCACCGTCAGCGGCGCCGAGCGCTGCAGACGGGCGAACACGTCGCCGTACATGTCCTTGCTCGCCACCACCATGGCCGCCAGGTGCGCGCAGCGCTCGACCACGCCCAGCACGTCCCGCGGC
>NZ_JAAALM010000864.1 GCF_009906395.1 Kineococcus indalonis | reverse complement strand
CGCGTCGGGCAGCCGCGGCACCAGCAGGGCGCCGCGCTCGGCGCGCTCGGCCTCCACCTCGGCGAGGACCTCGCCCCAGGTGGACCAGTCCAGGTGCCGGCCGGGCAGGTGGCGGTTGTACGCGGTGCCGTAGTAGGTGTGGGTCCACGTCGGGGTGCTCAGGGCGCCGACCACCTCGGGCTTGTCGTCGATGAGCACGTCCCCGGTGACCAGGGTCTTGTCCCGCGTGACGATCATGCGCTCGGTCCAGTGCAGGCCCAGGTGCTCCTCGACCCACTCGTACTTCTCGCGCACGCAGTGCCGGTAGGAGCGCACCGGGGCGGTGCAGATGCGCACGTCGTGGCCCTCGTCGAGCATCTGCTCCATCGCCTCGCGCGCGCCGGGCAGCACGGCCAGGTCGCGGAAGAAGCCCGGCCAGGTGACGACCTGGCGGATGCGCTCGTGCCACTCCGCGGGGTAGCTGTCCTCGATCCAGTACGAGGTGGCCTGCGCCCGCGGGGCCAGCGGGGCGTCGGGGTGCGCGGCCAGGAAGCGCCGGTCGAAGCCGTCGCCGAAGTCGGCGAGCGTCTGGTCCTGATCCACGAGCACGAGCACGAGGAGACCTCTCCCTGGACGGCGGCGGGCGGGCGTCGCGGCGCGGCTGACGCGGTGGCTCGCCCCGGTCATCGGCAGCCCGGGCCGCGCGCTGAAGCCGCGCCGCGACGCCCGGGCTGCGCGGGCCGGCCGCCGCGGCGAGGATGGCGCTGCCCGCCCGCGGGGGCGGGCGCTGGACGGCGAGGGGCGCGCACGGTGGCTGGACGACCCGGTGATGAGGACGAGGCGCCGCGCGCGCACGGAGCGCACGGGGTGCCGCGGCGGCCCGCCTCGACGCCGACGCTGCACCGGGGACCGCGCCCGCCGGTCCCGGTGCCCCACGATGCCGGCGGGGACGGCGCGGACGGCGTGGACCCGGTGGCCGCGCCCGGGCCCGCCCGGCGCCTGGAGGCGGCCGGGGACGAGGGGCGTGGGGAC
>NZ_JAAALM010000863.1 GCF_009906395.1 Kineococcus indalonis | reverse complement strand
GTGGGGGTCTCGGTGGGGGTCTCGGTGGTGGTCACGGGGACCACCCCACCGGTGGGCGCGGGGGCGCACCAGGGCCGCTCCTGCCCGGTCACGGCGTGACCGGGCAGGAGCCGCGCAGCAGCACCGGGCGCGCGGGACGTGCTCAGGGGCGCTGCCCGCTGGGGCGCACCACGACCTCGTTGACGTCGACGTCGGCCGGCTCGCCCACCGCGTAGGCCACGGCGCGGCCGATCGCGGAGGGGGCGATGGCGGTGCGGCGGTACTCCACCATCCCCGCGCTGGCCGCGGGGTCGGTGATGTGCAGGGCCAGTTCGCTCTGCACCACGCCGGGGGTGATGGTCGTGGCGCGCACCGTCGACGGCAGGTCCTGGCGCAGCCCCTCCATGAGCGCCCACACCGCGTGCTTGGTGGCGCAGTACACCGCGGCGGTGGGCACGACCTCGTGCGCCCCGATCGAGGCGGTGGTCACGAAGTGCCCGGAACCCTGGCGCAGGAAGTGCGGCAGGGCCGCGGCGATCCCGTGCAGCACGCCCTTGACGTTGACGTCCACCATGCGGTTCCACTCCTGCACCAGCAGCGCGGTCGTCGAGGACAGCAGCATGACGCCGGAGTTGGCGACGAGGACGTCGAGGCGCCCGTGCTCGGCGACGACCGCGTCGACGACCTCGCGGTGGGCGTCGGCGTCGGTGACGTCCAGGACGGCGGTCGAGGCGCTCCCGCCGGTGCGGGCGATGTCGGCGGCGACCTGCTCGAGGCGGTCGCGGCGGCGGGCGGTGAGGACGACGTGGTGCCCGGCGCAGGCCAGTTCGCGGGCGACGGCCTCGCCGATCCCGCTGGAGGCGCCGGTGACGAGGACGATCTTCTGCTCGGTCATGCCCTCGAGGCTGCCCGCCCACCGGGGCCGGTGGGGAGGCCGCGTCGAGGGTGGCCGCGGCACGGCCACCCTCGACGGCGGCACCCGCGGATACGGTGGACCCGTGAGCGCGGCGGGCACGGCGGGGACGGTGGGGGCGTGAGC